>NZ_JAKJSN010000053.1:0-37202 GCF_050337005.1 Photobacterium japonica
CAAAAAAGCCCCAGCATTTCTGCTGAGGCTTCGTTGTGTTGGCGGAGCGGACGGGACTCGAACCCGCGACCCCCGGCGTGACAGGCCGGTATTCTAACCAACTGAACTACCGCTCCAATTCTGTATGAAACCCGGTAAACCCGATTTCTAGAATGTGGCGGAGAGATAGGGATTTGAACCCTAGGTGGGCTATAAACCCACGCCGGTTTTCAAGACCGGTGCTTTAAACCACTCAGCCATCTCTCCTGAGTGCGATGGATAATACGGGTTTCGTTTTTGGCTGTAAAGTGCTTTTTTAAAATAATCGACCAAACGGTGCATTTCACCGCTAAAAGCGCACGAATAAAACAAAAATCAAACAAAATGAAATAATTGAATGGTTTTTCAACAAACTAGAGAGGCGACCACCACTTTTATTATTGCGACGCACTTCATGTATTTTTTGTGACATTCCACTACAGACTTTCACCTTTTTATGACTTATTTTGTGTTCTCATCGTCAATGTTTAACCCCTGTAGAGTACCCACCGATGTACGATATGTTCCGTCCTATTGCCTTTGCCTGCCTGCTTTTGGCTGGTTTGCCTATGCACGCCAGTGCGTCATCTGACAAGCCTCGTTGTGCAACGACTCCGCATGCCTCTGGTTGGACACTGTTAGATAACACCTGTGATGTCGGCCAAGGCCTGTGGGGACGGAAACCCAAAACAGAAGACGGCGCATTTTGGGTACAATGCAACTACAGCAAAGCCATTCCTGATCAGGCTTTTTTACGCTCGGTGCAACAGGTGTTTCCCACCTCCCACTACCTGCTTAATGATGATGGCCATTATCGCTGTGTGGTTGGCCCACTGAACAGTTACCCCCACGCACAGGAAGTAAGAGAAATCTTATTGCAGCATGGCATTCGCAACGCGTTCATTCGACAACAAAGGGATGGCAAAACGCGCAATACTGCCCTTTCTGCCGCTGAACAATTGGCGGCTACAAAAATGGCGACAATAAATGCGACACGTAAAACAGCTGCCACCACGGCTCAGCCGACACCGGCAACAAAACTATTGATTGAAAACCGGACCGTGCTGGATGCGGCAATCTATTCGTTTACCTTTGAGAACCTGAATTTTTATCAACCACGTACCATTCAATCCACTCGCGAGATGCCGCTCGCCTTTGTCGAAGAACATCAGCAATATTGGTCGCGCGTTCCTTTGAACGAAGCGCAACAGTGGTGCAACCGTTATGGTTTACGGTTGCCCTCGTTTGACGAACTTAAACACCTGCAAACCTATGGGCAGCGTTTCTTGCTGCGCAACCACTGGCCGATCACTCACAGCTATTGGAGCCAATCTGTCAGCCATTACTCCGGCGAAATTCAAACCCTGAATGTGCGCAATGGCCGTGTGGATGAATATCGCCCACTTGCCTTGCTCTATACCACGTGTGTGCAAGAAGCGAGTTAATACGCATCATACTCAATAGCGATATTGATACATCCCTTATTCACTAGACGTATCGAAATCTGTTCCTATACTCAATATTGACAGAAAACAATTAGTTAAAATTGTCTCGCTGTATTGACATCAGTTCAGGTCAATTTTTCTTTGATACGGAATGACAGGACGTAATTATGACGCATAAGTTCAAGGCGAAGAAAACCCTCCCCCTTTCGCTGGTCGCCTCTTCCCTCGCGCTACTCTTGGTAGGGTGTGATGGCGGCACAGGCAGCAACAATCAAGACAAAGCCCTCATACAAGAACTGCAAAGCAAAGTGACCTCCCTTGAACAACAATTGGCCAAAGATGGCAGCGCAACGGCGGGGGATGTGGCGACCGATGCCTCAGCGCTTGAAGCTAAAGTGGCCGATCTTGAAAAACAATTAGCAGCAACCACCAGCGACAGCCCTCGCCCAACGGGTTCTTCCGACACGTTAGCCAAAGTCAAAAAACAAGGCTACGTGCAATGTGGCGTCAGTACTGGCTTACCTGGCTTTTCTAACCCCAATGAGAAAGGCGAATGGGAAGGCCTTGATGTAGAGTTTTGCCAAGCCGTCGCGGCAGCCGTATTGGGCGACAAATCCAAAGTGAAATACATTCCACTGACCGCGAAAGAACGCTTCACGGCGCTGCAATCGGGCGAGATTGATGTGTTGTCTCGCAATACCACCTGGACCTTACACCGTGACACTGCACTCGGGCTCAATTTCACCGGTGTGACCTACTACGATGGGCAAGGTTTCATGGTGAATAAATCGTTAGGTATTGACAGCGCAACCAAACTGGATGGTGCTGCAGTGTGTGTACAATCGGGTACCACCACCGAGTTAAATCTGGCTGATTACTTCCGTTTCCGCGAAATGAAATACACCCCCGTGGTATTTGATACCGCCGCGCAAACCGTCAAAGGGTTCGAGGCAGGCCGTTGTGATGTGCTGACGACTGACCAATCCGGTTTATATGCCCTGCGTTTGAATCTGCAAGACCCGTCTACCGCCGTCGTGCTGCCTGAAATTATCTCGAAAGAACCGCTCGGCCCAGTGGTACGCCAAGGGGATGACCAATGGTTCAATATCGTGAAGTGGACGTTATTTGCCATGATCAACGCCGAAGAGCTGGGCGTGTCATCAGCCAATGTGGACGACATGAAAAAGTCTAACGACCCGAACATTCGTCGCTTAATCGGGACTGACGGGCCGAAAGGCAAAGGCTTAGGGATCAGTGATGATTGGAGCTACCAAATCATCAAACAGGTGGGTAACTATGGCGAAAGCTTTGAGCGCACCGTCGGCATGAGTTCCCCGCTGGAAATCAAGCGCGGTCTCAATGCCCTGTGGACGGATGGGGGTCTACAATATGCCCCACCTATTCGCTAATCCCTCTCTTCTGATTTAACGCGTTACGCAGTGCCCTTTACGGGGCACCCACCCTCTGGTGACGGGCGATATACACTGCGCTCGTCACATCTGCGAAACTTCAAAGTAGGATGTGATGTTTTGTCAGTGTCTAAAACCAATCTTTTCTATAACCCCACCTTTCGTGCTGTGATCTTCCAATTGATCGCGGTCGCCTTGATCGGTTTGGCCGCCTATACCCTGATCACGAATGTGCTGGATAACTTAGCCCAACGCGGGATCGCCACAGGGCTGGATTTTTTGCACCAAGAAGCAGGGTTTGGCATTGGGTTAACCCTCATCGAGTACGATGAAACGCACACCTATGGCCGCACGTTTTTTGTTGGCTTACTCAATACCGCGCTGGTGTCTGTGTTAGGGATTTTGCTGGCAACGGTGATTGGCTTTGTCATCGGTATTGCACGGTTATCGTCGAACTGGCTAGTGAGCCGTTTCGCCGCTGTTTATATTGAAACCTTTCGTAATATTCCGTTATTACTGCAAATCTTCTTTTGGTACTTTGCGGTATTACAAGCCTTACCTTCCCCGCGTAACAGTTTGAGCCTCGGCGAAGGCATTTTACTGAATGTCCGTGGCTTATATTTGGCCAAACCGGTCTTTGAATCTGGGGCAGTCTGGATCGGTCTCGCCACTGGGGTTGCACTGGCTGGCAGCCTGATTTTTGCCTTTTACGCCAAGCGTCAACAACGTTTAACCGGCAAGCAATACCCAATACTCACCATGACGCTCGGACTGATGATCGGCTTGCCATTGATCAGCTTTTTTCTTAGCGGGCAACCTGTCCACCTGGAATATCCCATGTTCAAAGGGTTTAACTTCCAAGGCGGGGTCGCAATACTGCCCGAACTGGCCGCCCTGCTGTTGGCGCTGAGTATTTATACTGCCTCATTCATTGCTGAGATTGTACGATCCGGTATTAACGCAGTCAGCCACGGACAAACCGAAGCCTCGCTCGCGTTAGGGCTGTCTGCTCGCCATACCTTGCGTTTAGTGGTAATCCCACAAGCGTTGCGCATCATCATTCCGCCCTTAACTAGCCAGTATCTCAATTTAACCAAAAATTCGTCGCTAGCGATGGCCATTGGCTACCCCGATTTGGTGTCGGTGTTTGCTGGCACCACCTTGAACCAAACCGGCCAAGCCATAGAAATTATCGCGATGACCATGGCGGTGTACTTAACATTGAGCCTACTTACTTCGCTGCTGATGAACATCTATAACAAGAAAGTGGCGCTGGTTGAACGCTAACGGCACTCGTCAACAAGGCACCAAGGAGACACGGATGAAAAAACATACCTTTTTGCCTGATCAGCCACCTCCGACCAACACGGTCGGTGTGTGGCACTGGCTGCGCGTGAATCTGTTTGCCAACACAACCAACACCGTGTTGACGTTACTGCTGGGCTATTTGGCCTTGGCGGGGCTCAGTGCCCTGTTTGAGTGGTCATTCCTAAAAGCCGACTGGATAGGCACCACGCGGGATGCTTGCCAGCGTGAAGGCGCATGCTGGGTGTTTATCAAGGTACGTTTTGATCAGTTCATGTTCGGCTTCTATCCCACCGATGAACTGTGGCGACCAAAAGTGTTTTATGCCTCATTGGCGGTGATCATCACGCTCTTGGCCATTGAGCGTACCCCGGGGCGTCTGTGGATCTGGTTGTTTTTTGTCAATATCTACCCGTTTTTGATGGCGGGCTTATTGTTCGGTGGCGTAT
The DNA here is from genome assembly GCF_050337005.1 of Photobacterium japonica. Lineage (NCBI taxonomy): Bacteria > Pseudomonadati > Pseudomonadota > Gammaproteobacteria > Vibrionales > Vibrionaceae > Photobacterium > Photobacterium japonica. Next base: position 4,627 of record NZ_JAKJSN010000053.1, read on the forward strand.
TGGGTCTGCCTGTCGTGGACACCCATTTATGGGGGGGGTTATTGATCACCCTGATCATCGCCATCGTCGGAATCGTGGTTTCCCTGCCCATCGGCGTGGCATTGGCACTGGGGCGCCGATCAACCATGCCCATCATCCGTAGCCTGTCTACCGTGTACATTGAAATTTGGCGCGGTGTGCCCCTGATCACCGTGCTATTTATGGCCTCTGTGATGCTGCCGCTGTTTCTCAATGCGGAAGCCGAAACCGACAAATTGTTTCGTGCGCTCATCGGTGTGGTCTTATTCAGTGCCGCTTACATGGCGGAAGTGGTTCGTGGTGGGTTGCAAGCGATCCCGTCCGGGCAATATGAAGCGGCCGATGCGCTTGGCCTGAGCTACTGGAAAAAGATGGGGCTGATTGTGTTACCGCAAGCATTGAAAATCAGTATCCCGTCCATCGTGAACACTTTTATTGGCCTGTTCAAAGACACCAGCTTGGTGTTGATCATCGGCATGTTTGATGTGCTGGGGATCGGTCAAGCCGCCAATACCGATCCTAAATGGCTGGGCTTTGCCACGGAAAGCTATGTGTTTGTCGCGTTCGTGTTTTGGATTTTCTGTTTCAGCATGTCGCGCTACAGCATCTATTTAGAAAATAAACTGCATACCGGCCATAAACGCTAATGCGCCGCATGTGCAAGGCTACGTATCCCTTACAAGGAGTCATTATGGCTGACACCCCACCGCTGATGATCACCATGGACAACGTTAACAAGTGGTTTGGGCAATTTCATGTGCTCAAAGACATTAATTTATCAGTAAGGAAAGGCGAAAAGATCGTGATCTGTGGGCCGTCCGGCTCCGGTAAGTCGACATTAATCCGTTGTATTAACCGACTTGAAGAACACCAGAAAGGCGAGATTGTCGTGGCCGGTAACGAACTCACGGGCGATCTGAAACACATTGAGCGTGTTCGCAAAGAGGTCGGCATGTGCTTTCAGCATTTCAACCTCTTCCCGCACCTTACGGTACTGGAAAACTGTACACTGGCCCCCATTTGGGTGAAAAAGATGCCCAAGAAAGAGGCCGAAGCGGTCGCCATGCAGTACTTGAATCGCGTTAAAATTCCGGAGCAAGCCAACAAGTACCCCGGTCAACTGTCTGGTGGGCAACAGCAGCGTGTGGCCATTGCGCRATCCCTGTGTATGGCGCCGCAAATCATGCTGTTTGATGAACCCACGTCTGCGTTGGATCCAGAAATGGTGCGCGAAGTATTAGATGTGATGGTCGAACTGGCCAATGAAGGCATGACCATGATTTGTGTCACCCATGAAATGGGCTTTGCCCGCCAAGTGGCGGATCGGGTGATTTTCATGGATCAAGGGGAAATCATTGAAGAAAACGCCCCACAAGCGTTCTTTGATAATCCGGAATCAGACCGTACCCAGCTGTTTTTAAATCAGATTTTGCATTGATCGAAATAGCCACAACCACCGTTTAATTAAACATAAACGGGGAGATGACAAGCACGTAGCAAGGCCGATTTCGGGGCGAAAACAGCCTAAAAGTTGAAACACAACAGCCATGTGCTGTAACATTCCTTTACAACTTTTGACCAGAACGATAATGAATTGTTAAGTATCATTCGGGTCATACAGTTACATCATGATAATTGTTAGGGGCGATCAGCATAATATGCAATGTTGACTTGCATTTAAGATGAAATGCCCCAATATATCTTTTCATTAGCAATCAACATATCTCACCCTAAGGGGACTGTTTATGAACGATCGTATGATCAATCGTGACTCGGCTTACGAGAGCGTACTATCAACCAATAAGGTTCTACGTAACACTTATTTTCTTCTGTCTATGACGCTTGTATGGTCAGCTGTCGTTGCTGGCGTATCAATGGCAATGAACCTGCCATACCCTGGCTTCATCATCACACTTGTTGGCTTTTACGGTCTGATGTTCCTGACTGAGAAGAACCGTGATAGCAGCCTAGGCCTTGTTTTCACCTTCGCATTGACAGGCTTTATGGGTTACACCCTCGGCCCAATTCTGAACGCCTACGTGGGTGCTGGCATGGGTGATACCATTGTCCTTGCACTGGGTGGTACTGCGCTGACATTCCTGTCATGTTCTGCTTACGCCCTAACAACCAAACGTGACCTGTCGTTCCTGAACGGCATGCTAATGGCGGGTTTCATCGCGATCATTGTCGCGGTAGTAGCAAACATCTTCCTACAGATGCCAATGCTATCACTCGCAATCAGCGGTATGTTTGTGATGTTCTCATCAGCAGCGATTTTGCTAACAACACAAAGCATTGTTCGTGGTGGTGAAACAAACTACATCTCTGCCACTGTGACCTTGTATGTGTCTATCTACAACCTATTCATCAGCCTACTTCAAATTCTAGGCATCATGGGTGGTGGCGACGACTAATCCCGTCGACACACAAGTTACACAGAAAGCGCCTTCGGGCGCTTTTTTTTGGTTTCAACTTATGGGCGGCGCGGCACTTGTTAGACTTGCAGCGACAAAGGAATACTTTTATCCTTTGCCGGTTCCACATGTGAGGCACATCATGCTTGAATTTGACGGTAAACACATCGACACCGATGCTCATGGCTATCTAAAAAATGTAAACGATTGGTCAGAGGCCCTTGTTCCCCTGCTTGCAGATGAAGAAGGGATCACCTTAACCGATGCACACTGGGAAGTGGTTCGCTTTGTGCGTGAATTCTATCAAGAATTCAACACCTCGCCTGCCATCAGAATGTTGGTAAAGGCGATGGCGAAAAAACACGGGGAAGAAAAAGGCAGTTCGCGCTACCTGTACAAATTGTTCCCTAAAGGGCCAGCCAAACAAGCCACGAAACTGGCGGGCTTGCCAAAACCGGTTAAATGCATTTAATCGACAGCCATTGAAGTCAGTGCGAGCGCAAAAACTCGCACTGCTTTTTCTGTCTACGTTTTTCTATCATTATCTGACTACACCATCTCTCTCGGCCATCTCACGACATTAGCTCGCTACATGATTTCAAACCCATCAATGTGTCGCCATTCCACTTCCTCACTCTGCACACTTTCCACCGTTGACGTACTCGGCCCTCTCTGTAACCAGCGCAGCAGTTGCTCGACGCGCTCTTCGTGGCCACACGCCAACACCTCTACCGTTCCGTCAGGCAAATTCTTGGCATAACCGGTCAACCCGCATTTCAGCCCCTCATGCGCGGTGTGAAAGCGAAAGCCCACGCCTTGAACGTTTCCTTGTACGACAGCTTTTACACAGATATGTGACATACATCACCTCAAGGTTTTTACTTACTGACCGATAACACAGTAGACTTAGCCGCAAATGCCACTAAGCGCATGTTTTAATAGGATTTTTAAATGAAAGAAGTTGCATTTCGATGGATCGATAAATACCTTATCCACATTACTATGCAGGAGAAGTTTTATTTAATTCTTCTCTTCCCGCTCCTTGCCCTCATCAGTGCTGGATCAATTCTAGCGGATGCTGCAAACAAACAACGTATTGAAATCACGACACAACACCTTGAACACACCGCAGCACTTCTTTCTCAGCAGCAGATCCCGCAATCTGAGGCTTATACCCTGCTTGCTAATGGGCAAGTTCGCGTGGGCAGTGGTGAGATTTCGACGTACGTACCGAGCATGAACTACACCATTAGCGCGACAGGCATGCCGGGGCTGTTTGCCTATTTAACACCCGTACACATCGCATTAATGACCGTTGTCATGATCGTCGGGTTTGCCATGGTGTATTACATAATGTCGTTCATTGGCGGGGCGATGTTTACTTCGAACCGTGCTCTGCAAGCACTGGCCGATGGCGACCTCACTAACCGTTTGAACTTTTTTAAAGTCCGCGACGAATTCAGCACCATTGCCATCACCATTGATAAAGTCAGTGAGCGTGAACAAGCATTGGTGAAAGCAACCCAGCAAGCCACAACGCTGATGCAGCAGATCAGTGACAGCTTGCGTCAACGCAGCGCAGAGAGTGAAGGCTTGTCGTCCTCACAACAACAGCACCTCGATTCGTTAGCCAGCGCAACCGAAGAAATGGCGACGTCAGTTCGTGAAGTGGCGATCCATGCACACGATACGTCAACTCAGACCCGTGAAGCACAAGACATGTCAGAGCAAGGGCGTGCCCAAGTCAACCAAACGCGCCAGTCAATCGTCACACTGAGCAGTGAGATCAATGAAGCGGCACAAGCGGTGGCTGAACTTGATAGCAATGCGGCTAAAATTGATGACGTGGTCACCACTATTAACAGTATTTCAGAGCAAACGAACCTGTTGGCGTTGAATGCCGCCATTGAAGCGGCGCGTGCTGGCGAACAAGGGCGTGGCTTTGCCGTGGTGGCCGATGAAGTGCGCACACTGGCAGGACGCACCCAAAGTGCCACGGTTGAGATTCAGCAAATGATTGAATCATTACAGCAGAACAGCCAACACCTGATGGCGGTCATGCGTAACACCGTGGATAACGCACAGAACAGCGAAAGCTTGATGGATTCCGTCGATCAGGAAATCACACAGATCACGGAGCGCAATCAGCACATTTCCGATCGCAGCACAGAAATTGCTGCGGCAGCAGAACAGCAAGGGAATGTGGCGGATAACATTGCATCGAATGTCGAGCAAGTCAGAGCCCAGTCGCATCAAATCTGTGGCGCAATCACACAGTCAGCGAACGACATAGCCCAATTGGGCGAGCAAGCGAAAGTGCTTGAATCTCTGATGCGTGGTCTGCGCACCTAATCACCCCGAGGCAAGATGACCAACGTGTGATGATAACCGTCGTATAAAGAAAACAAGGCCTGCGTGATGCAGGCCTTGTGCTATCAACTCTGCACCCAAAGCACCGCAAAGGGCGCGATTTTGCTTGAATGGCATCCGCTCCGTGCATTCTCAGCGCATGCCCAGCCCACGCAAAGACGGGAACTGAGCTATAAAGTTGCTTTTCCCCTGTTTCGACAACATAATACGCGCCCATTCTTTATTCCATACCGGGCATGTCATGACAGCTTCAATTTATCTGGTAAAAGGCCGTGAAAAATCACTGCGCCGCCGTCACCCTTGGGTTTTTTCTCGTGGTATTCAGCGTGTTGAAGGTTCGCCAGAACTGGGCGACACCGTTGACATTTTTGACCACAAAGGTGATTGGTTAGCCCGTGGTGCTTTCTCGCCACAATCTCAGATCCGCGTGCGCGTATGGACCTTTGAGCGTCACGAGGCGATTGACGTTAATTTCTTTGTGAAGCGCCTACAAGCCGCACAAGGTCTGCGTGACATTCTGGCCGCTCGTGACGGTCTGACCGGTTACCGCCTGATTGCCGCAGAATCTGATGGTCTGCCTGGCATTACTATCGACCGTTACCAAGATTTCTTGGTCTGTCAGCTACTGAGCGCCGGTGCGGAAGCACAGAAAGCCGCGTTGATCGAAGCATTGAATATCTGCTACCCAACGTGCAGCATTTACGAGCGCTCTGATGTCGCAGTACGTAAGAAAGAAGGCCTAAAGCAAACAACAGGCGTACTTTACGGTGACATGCCACCGAAGTTTGTCACCATTGAAGAAAACGGCGTGAAAATCAACGTCGATATCGTTGGCGGCCACAAAACCGGTTTCTACCTTGACCAGCGTGATAGCCGTGAAGCAGCGGTAAAATACGTAAACGGTAAGCGTGTACTGAACTGCTTCTGTTACACCGGTGGTTTTGGCCTGTACGCCCTAAAAGGCGGCGCAAGCCATGTCGTGAACGTCGATGTCTCGCAGCCAGCACTGGATACGGCACGTTTGAACGCAGAGATGAACGGTTACCCGGTTGAGAATGCAGAATTCTTGAACGCTGACGTTTTCAAATTGCTTCGTGACTACCGTGAGCGCGGCGAGTTGTTCGATGTTGTGATCATGGATCCGCCTAAATTTGCAGAATCTAAATCACAGCTGGTTGGCGCATGTCGCGGCTACAAAGACATCAACATGCTGGCCATGCAAATCCTAAAACCAGGCGGTATGCTATTAACGTATTCTTGCTCTGGCTTGATGGAAAACGGGTTGTTCCAGAAAATCATTGCTGATGCGGCATTGGATGCGCACCGTGAAGTACAGTTCATTGAACGCTTCAGCCAAGCGGCCGATCACCCACTAGACAGTGCTTACCCAGAAGGTTTCTACCTGAAAGGGTTCGCGTGCTACGTGAAGTAAGCCGCCACCGCTGTTCTTTTTGCACAGCGAACGCGCTGGCAGAAGATGAGCGAAACATAAAAAGAGCCCACTGAACGGGCTCTTTTTTTATCGCTACCAATCTTGGTTTAGCGCCCCTGCGCCCTCTCCAGCAGCTCGGTGATATATTCCCCCTGCCACGTACACATGTCCGACATTCCTCAGAAAATATCCTTTTCACTCATTACTTTCTGTGTGAACAGCGCTATTATTCAGCCTATATTCAGTGATCTCGTCCCAGACTATTACGATCACATCAATGGACAGCCTCCTGTTCAGGAATTTGACATTTTCAAGGAAACTCTATGAAACTTCGTACCGCGCTATTAGCCCTCACGGCGTGTGGCCTCAGCTTCCCTTCTTTGGCTGACGTGAATTTTGCCCTACCGTATCAAGCTGAGCTGGTTCTGGTTAATGGTGTCGAAAAGGATGGCAATCAGCCGCTCGTGCTGCCGAATGGCGTTAATCAGATTGCGTTTACTTACCGTGATTCACTGCGTGAAAATGGCGATGATTACCTGTTCACGTCTGATGTCATTTTGGTGAAATTCACCGCAGAAGACAGCGATGTAAAATTAGAGCTGCCTAAATTGCGCACCGGGATGGATGGCAAGCAATTTAACAAAACACCTCAGGTCACGCTCATCGATACTGCCGGTGACAAGATTGCATTCAAACAAGATAAGCTCATGAAAGCGGGTCTACAATTTGGCCGTGACTATGAGAAAGAAATTGTGACCTACAATGCCTCAGGCAAAATTGCAGCCGTGGCCCCTATTGTACCCGTCACCTCACCGGTACCTGCGATTCCACAAGCCAACGATGGCACGCAACCACGTAATGTTGCAGAAAACATGCTGACGTATTGGTACGAACAAGCCGATGAAGCGACGCGTGCACGTTTTAAAGCCAAAATAAACCAGCAATAATCTCCGTTATCTGTCATCGTTCCATACGTGTGAACGATGTTTATCGCAACGTGTATGTCAGCAAGCGTCAATTGGCGCTTGTTTACCTCCCTTTTCCCCCTACGCCCTTCCAATGCTTCACTTCACACTTCCTGATACTGCACTGATAAGCAGGTTCCACTTTCTTTAATTCGTTGTTTTACGTACGATTATTACGCTTTTGTGACACTTGTTTTTCGCCTGCTCACCGCGCCGGTTCCCATTTAGCATACTGACTAAAAAATTAGTTATAGCTGCAAAACAAGGGGGGGGTATTTACATTGTTACCACAATTTTTTGCGAGTAATTCTGAAGAAAGGAACAAATCTACCTACGCTATTTGACTCCATACCTATAGTTATTTCACTGTAGAACCAAAGGCGAGCAAGCCTTATTTTTACACATGCACCTTTTTAAATAACTAAAGGATGATTCAATGAAACAGAAACAAGGAAAGGCGATGAAGCGAGCATTCCAGCTTAGCACTCTCGCCGTTTCATGCCTTGCCGCATTTAATGCACAAGCTGCAATGGACTGTAGTTCAATCGAAACGTGGAGCGCCAACAAGTCGTACACGGGTGGCAGCCAAGTACAAGAAGCTGGCAGTGTCTATAAAGCAAACTGGTGGTCACAGGGCAACAACCCTGCACAAAACTCGGGTGCTTACCAAGAGTGGAAACTGGTTGACGTATGTTCTGACGGTGAAGTAACGCCTCCACCGCCACAGAACGAAGCACCAACGGTATCTATCACGTCACCAACAGGTTCTGAGCAAGTCATGACCGGTGATGTTGTGACTATCGCGGCAAACGCTGCTGATACCGACGGTACCGTTGCTAAAGTTGAATTCTTTGTTGGCGGCGCACTTGTCGGCACAGCAACAAACGCACCTTACAGTGTTGAGTGGACTGCAGTAAGCGGCCGTCAAACTGTCAAAGTTGTAGCAACGGATGACGATGGCGCAACGGCTGAGACGTCTGTTGTTGTTGTTGTACAAGACGTAGCAAACGAATTACCAACTGTTGATCTTGCACTTTCAGCCTCAAGCGTTGATGCAGGCGCAGTAGTTACCTTCACATCGAACGCAGCTGACACTGACGGTACTGTCGAGAAAGTTGAATTCCTTGTGAACGGTAAAGTGGTTAACAGTGACACGTCTGCACCTTACTCGTTTGCATACACAGCGGCTGACGCTGGTACTCACACGGTATTGGCACGTGTAACTGACAACCAAGGTGGCACTGCTGATTCAGCAGCTGTGACCCTAACTGTTGCTGGTGAAGTGACACCACCACCTCCTGGTGGCAAGAACTGTCGTCCAGACGGTCTGTACCAGACTGAAGGTGTCGATGTTCCTTACTGTACGCTTTACGATGAAGACGGCCGTGAGCTAATGGGTGCTGACCACCCACGTCGTGTTATCGGTTACTTCACAAGCTGGCGTGCGGGTGATGACCCACAAGCACAATACCTTGTTGACGACATTCCTTGGGAACAGCTAACACACATCAACTACGCGTTCGTGAGCATTGGCTCTGACGGTAAAGTGAATGTGGGTGATGTGACGGATCCAACGAACGCAGCAACAGGTCAAACGTGGCCGGGCGTGGAAGTTGATCCAGCACTTGGCTTCAAAGGTCACTTCGGTGCACTTGCGACTTACAAGCAGAAGCATGACGTTAAGACATTGATCTCTATCGGTGGCTGGGCTGAAACAGGCGGTCACTTCGGTGCAAACGGCGACCGTGTTGCTGATGGTGGCTTCTACACCATGACCACAAACGCTGATGGCTCTATCAACCACGCAGGCATCGAAACATTCGCAACGTCTGCTGTTGAAATGATGCTGAAGTACAAGTTCGATGGTCTGGATATCGACTATGAGTACCCAACCTCAATGGCTGGTGCAGGTAACCCATACGATGCAGCATTCATGGAACCACGTCGTCCATACCTATGGGCTTCGTACCAAGAGCTAATGAAAGTCCTTCGTGAGAAGCTAGATGCCGTATCTGCTCGCGACGGTCAACACTACATGCTAACCATCGCAGCGCCTTCTTCTGGTTACCTGCTACGTGGTATGGAAACGTTCGATGTTACTAAGTACCTCGATTACGTTAACATCATGTCTTACGACTTACACGGTGCATGGAACGACCACGTTGGTCACAACGCCGCACTATTCGATACAGGTAAAGACTCCGAGCTAGCCGCTTGGGACGTATACAGCACCGCAGCTTACGGCGGTATCGGTTACCTGAACACTGACTGGGCTTACCACTACTTCCGTGGTTCTATGCCTGCAGGTCGTATCAACATCGGTGTACCTTACTACACCCGTGGTTGGCAGGACGTAACCGGTGGCGAGAACGGTCTATGGGGCCGCGCTGCACTACCTAACCAGTCTCAGTGTGAGCCAGGTACAGGTGAAGGTGAGAAGAACAACTGTGGTAACGGTGCAGTAGGTATCGATAACCTATGGCACGATAAGAACACCAAAGGCGCTGAAATGGGTGCCGGTTCTAACCCAATGTGGCACGCGAAAAACCTTGCAGAAGGTATTTTCGGTACTTACTCAACGGCGTATGAGCTAGACCCTGTTAACAACCCTGCGCACCAATTGGTAGGTAACTACGTACGTAACTACGATAGCGTCGCTGTGGCACCATGGCTATGGAACGCAGAGAAGAAAGTCTTCCTATCGACAGAAGACAAAGACTCTATCAACGTTAAAGCTGACTACGTTATCGATAAAGGCATCGGTGGCATCATGTTCTGGGAACTAGCAGGTGACTATAACTGTTATGTGATGAACGGTGCTGGTGAGCGTACAACCATTGACTTGACTGAGAACGCATGTAAGACCGGTAATGGTGAGTACCACATGGGTAACACGATGACCAAAGCGATCTACGACAAGTTCAAGGCTGCAACACCTTACGGTAACAGCGTTGCAACTGGCGCTATCCCAACAGAAGCGGTTGATATCACCGTCTCTGTCGGTGGCTTCAAAGTGGGCGACCAGAACTACCCAATCAATCCTAAGATTACATTCACGAACAACACAGGTGCAGCGTTACCTGGTGGGACTGAATTCCAGTTTGATATTCCAACGTCAGCACCTGACAATGCGAAAGATCAATCTGGTGGTGGTCTGAAAGTGATTGCTTCTGGTCACACAGCGGCGAACAACATCGGTGGTCTACAGGGTGAAATGCACCGCGTTGCATTCACACTGCCGGGTTGGAAAGAACTGCCAGCAGGCGGTACTTACGAACTAGACATGGTTTACTACCTCCCAATTTCTGGTCCTGCTAACTACAGCGTAAACATCAATGGTCAAGATTACGCATTCAAGTTTGAGCAGCCAGATCTTCCAATCGGTACGCCAGGTGAAGGCGGCGGCGGTAACCCAGATCCAGGCGGTTGTGACACAACGGGTGTTAACACTTACCCGAACTGGCCACAAACTGACTGGGGCGGCAACCCAAGCCACGCTAACCAAGGTGACAAGATTATCCACAATGGCGTTGTATACAAAGCCAACTGGTGGACAAGCTCTACACCGGGTAGCGACGGTAGCTGGGCGAAAGTGTGTAATATCTAATCACGCCTAATCGTTCAAAAAACAAGCGCAGGGTTCTCCCTGCGCTTTTTCGTTTCGTGTCCCCTTTCTTTTCAACCACGTGCTCTCTAAACTGCCTTTCCTTTTACTTCGCATACGTAATTCCAGAAAAGTGCTTTCTTTTTGCACTCTCGCGTTCAAATAATGACCAATCAGTCAAAACACTAAGAATTCTTTGATTTCAAAATGTGTCACGTAATTTGTCTTTATCTAACAGCCAATTAAATTTACCTAGCACGCGTAACCCCCAAAATAGCGTGATTATGACGAAACTAGGATTAATCGTAATATAAAAAAGGCAATTGATTTTAATCGGCTGTATTGGCATCATTTTTCACTTTCTTCCGACAATAAAACGTAATTTTTTTGTGTTTCACGCATGCCCCACAAAGTATACTCATAAGTCATACTTTGTGTTTTTTATGATACAGTCTGGCTCCATTAATCATAATCTACACAATATTGCGTTTTACAGGGACAATGAAAAAATCACTTATCCTTTTGGTTTTGGCATGCTTGATGGTGCCATTGCAGGCCATGGCAGGTGCCACACATACTCCACATTACAGTTCTCAATCGCATCCTGATCTGCTGATTAAAGATGTTTATAAGAAAGCGAGACTGCAAGGAATTATTGATTATCAGGTATTTAAAGAGGGCTATAAGGCTTATTACAATACCAAGGGTCGTAAAAAATCATTACTGACCATCATTGACTACGGAAAACCGTCTACTGAAAAACGTTTTTACGTTATTGATTTAAAAACCAACACGTTGATTTACCATACTTACGTGACACACGGCGTGAACAGCGGGGGGAAAACGTCAACGCGATTTTCCAACGTGGTGAACTCCCGTCAAAGCTCTTTAGGCACCTTCTTAACTGACGGTACCTATTACGGGGGCAACGGATATTCATTGCGCCTAGATGGCCTCACGCACGGTGTGAATGATAACGCACGACGTCGCTACATTGTGGTTCATGGTGCCAAGTATGCGAATGAATCTTTCATTCGTCGCAATGGCTATTTAGGCCGCAGTTGGGGTTGCCCTGCTCTCCCAACACAGCTCGCCCGTCAAATCATTGATAAAATTAAAAATGGTAGCGTTATTTATGCCCGCGCATAAATCTCACAGCATGGAATAACACGTTCTCTTATTCGGTGTATGCCGTAAAATAAAAAGCAGCTGAATGCCTATAATAGGCAGACGCTGCTTTTTATTTTGCATTATAAGTAAGACACAATAGCCTAATTAAAAGAACACAACACACTCTCCCACCAATAAACGACCACCAAATAAACAACCGCCAAATAACAGCAATAAAAATCCCCCCATCAGCATGCCAATGAGGGGAAGATTCATAGACTAAATAAAAAGGAGTGCCTTTTTAGCCCATCACTTTATATTCGTTATGCAATCGCGGTTGCAGGGGCGATATACGGTAAGTCAAGCGCATGTGCCACTTCTTCACAGGTCACTTTGCCACGGTACACATTCAAGCCATTAAGCAGGTGCGGATCATCTTGCAATGCGGCTTTGTAGCCTTTATCTGCCAACGTTAAAATATACGGCAGCGTGACGTTATTAAGCGCAACGGTGGATGTTCTTGCCACGGCGCCGGGCATATTGGCCACGCAGTAATGCACCACATCGTCCACGATGTAAGTCGGATCACTGTGCGTGGTCGCGTGAGAGGTTTCGACACACCCTCCTTGGTCAATCGCCACATCCACAATGGCAGCGCCCGGCTTCATCTTCTTCACCATCTCGGCCGTGACGAGTTTGGGCGCAGCCGCCCCTGCCACCAGCACACCACCGATCACCAAATCAGCCTCTAACACATGTTTTTCAATCGCATCTTTGGTGGAGTAAACACATTGCACGGCACCCGCAAACTGGGCATCTAATCGACGCAGTACATCAATATTACGATCAAGCACCACCACATTCGCCCGCAAGCCTACTGCCATCTGCGCGGCATTGGCGCCCACAACGCCCCCACCAATCACCACGACTTTCGCGGGCTCAACCCCCGGCACACCGGCCAATAGCATGCCTCGGCCACCGCGGGATTTTTCTAACGCAAAGGCGCCGGCTTGAATTGACATGCGCCCTGCCACTTCCGACATCGGTGCCAGCAACGGCAAACGCCCAGCCGCATCGGTGACCGTTTCATACGCAATGCACACCGCTTTGCTCTTGATTAACTCTTGGGTTTGTTCCGGATCCGGCGCAAGGTGGAGATACGTAAAGAGCAGCTGGCCTTCACGCAGCATCGCGCGTTCAACCGCTTGTGGCTCTTTCACTTTGACTATCATTTCTGCTTCCGCAAATACCGCCTTTGCCGTCGGTAAAATCTGCGCGCCCGCAGCAAGGTAATCCTGATCACTGAATCCGATCCCTTCCCCTGCTTGCGTTTCAACATACACAGTATGACCATGAGCTACGGCTTCATTGACGGAGGCTGGCACCATGCCTACTCGGTATTCATGGACTTTGATTTCCTTCGGTACGCCAATAATCATCTCTAGTATCCTTGCTGCTGTGTTAACGGTTATATACACAATAATGAAAAAACCATGGAATGTGCGACCGTTTTTTAACGACTTTACAACAAGAGAAACCAACATATTTGCATTAGATAGATGAAAGCTCTGACTTTGACAGTCGTCACACAAGAAAAAACCACTTTAGCTCTCAGCTTTAGGTCAGATTACTGGATTGTGGATAAAAAGCAGATTTAAAGACGGGGAGATGGCGGTTTTGCTGGTGCATATCACTAATAAAGGTAAGGGTATTTGAGCGGTAATCATGCTGTTGGCGGTTATCTCGTTATACGTCACACCCTTTCTCTCATGACGACAGCATAAATGACTGAGGTATTGGGCATCTGATCTGTAAAAGCAAATACGTAACACGATCAACCCAGAAACAAAATGGCAACAAAAAAAGCCACTCAAGGCGGCTTTTTTCTATACACTCTAGCGATAAATTCGCATGGCTTATTGCCGTGATTTCAGCGTATTAGTCTTCAAAATCCCACGGCATATCAGGTAGCGTATTCAGGTTTTCACTGTAACGCTTCAGATCAAAGCTGCCGCCATTTTTAGCCACATCAAACACTTCAATCGACAGTGCACACGCGATCATCTGTACAGCTTCTTCACGGGGTGTGCCCGTCATCATCAAACGCATCAAGGTTTCTTTCACCTTGATAGGGTTGCCTTCAGCCAACTGGTTTTCCACGGTTTCTACTAGCATATCGCCAGTCATAAATTCTTCGTCTTGCATCATACTACCTGTCATTGTTTCATGACCGCTGGCGTACACGACAACGCGTATTGTCCAACGGCTTTGGGTTTCGCTCTCAAGGTGACATATCGGTCGAGAGTCGATATTAAGATAACCGATTAAGAGTCGTTATCGCGCTTAAGCGTTATTAAGCCACACGCCATGACGCTTGGTCAGCATGCACATCAAGCAAGGTGGCGTAACGGTAAGGTGTCATGCCTTCCCCGACAGGATGAATATCATTCACCACCACCACGCGTAAGCCTGCAGAAGACGCCGATTGGGCACCCGTTTGACTGTCTTCAACCGCCACCACATCACGCACATCCAACCCTAAGGTTTGGCATGCCAATTGGTAGATATCCGGCGCAGGTTTATTCATCGGCACATCTTCACCACAGAAGATATGATCAAAATAGGGCAACCACCCTAATTTCGCCAAAATGCCCTCAACATACGGACGCGGCGCCCCTGTAACAACCGCCAAAGGCACTTGACCATGCAGTTCGGCCAAGAGTGCCGCCGCACCGTCTTTCGCTGGAATACCACGGGCTAACAAAGCGTCATGCGTCAGGGCTTCCATCTTTTCCACGGTCGTTTGTGGGCAATGGGCAAAATCAAACAATTGATGAAAAGCCTCAGCCACTTTCACCCAAGGGATCCCGGCATACTCACGCAAGAACGCGTCCGGTGAAATATCCACACCACACCCGGCGAAATACTCGTGCCAATTCTGGGCATGAAAAACTTCTGAATCGACAAGGGTTCCATCAAAATCAAAACAAACGGCGCGCATTGGTTTACTCCATTACCTTTAACCGGCGTATCTTACTCGGGATGGCCTTTCAAAGCGAACTTGCCGCGCGAATAGCGTAAACAAAAACGCCCCGATCACTCAGGGCGTTTTTATATTGTCACCTATTCATTAACGGTTTGACACGAGCCATTAACGGTATTACGCAGTGGCAGTGTGGCGCGGTAACCAGAGAGAGATCAGTGTGGTCGCCGCCAAGAAGGCGAACGATACCCACAGACACGCGGCCAAGCCAAATTCTTGATAAACCAGCCCTGACAAGACCGTGCCAATCAAGCGCCCCATGGCATTCGCCATGTAGTAAAAGCCCACATCTAATGAGACACCGTCTTCTTTGGCATAGCTAACAATCAAGTACGAGTGCAGTGATGAGTTCACAGCAAACACCGCACCAAAAATCAATAACCCCACCACAATCGTGATTTCAGGCTGCCAACCGATTTGCACAGCCAATGCAATGGCTGCGGTAACCACGGCCAGTAAGCCCGCCCAGCCCATGGCTGCACGGCCATCCGGTAATGTTCCTTTGGCTTTGCCCGTAATACGAGGCGCCATACCCTGCACAAACCCATAGGCAATCACCCACAGAGCAAGAAAACCGCCGACCATTGAATGGTTCCAGCCAAACACATGGCTGAGGTAAAGCGGTAATGCAATCACAAACCACACATCACGGGCGCCAAACAAGAACATACGCGCCGCAGACAAAATGTTGATGCTGCCGCTTTTAGAAAAGATTTGTGAGAACTTAATCGCTTTCTTCGCTTTCCCCATGTCTTTTTCTAACCATTTTAGGCTCATGAGCAGCACCACCAGCAAAACGGCGGCCATCGCGACCACAGCGCCTTGAAACCCCAGCAAGGTGAGCAGCAAACCACCGATGAAAAAGCCAGCCCCTTTCAGCGCATTTTTGGAACCGGTTAGGATCGCAATCCACTTATACAGTGCCCCTTGCTGACCGTCAGGCACTAAAGTTTTAATCGCGCTTTTGGCACTCATTTTATTCAGGTCTTTTGCTATCCCGGACATCGCTTGTGCCAACATCACCCAAGGTACAGACAAGAAACTCGACGGCACAGCAAGCATTAACAACGCCACCACTTGCATGCCTAGGCCAATATTCATGGTGCGGTTCAAGCCAAGCTTCGCCCCCAGCCAGCCACCAATCAAATTGGTCACAACACCGAAGAATTCATAAAACAAGAAAAGTGATGCGATTTCTAATGCGGTATAACCCAATTGATAGAAGTGCAGCACCACTAACATGCGCAGAGCACCGTCAGTAATGGTGAAATTCCAGTAATTAAAGGTCACCAACATATATTGGCGCACGTCTTTAGAAAGTGAAGAGACTGCCGCGATCATGTTTACACTCGCATGATGAAATTAACCATCAGCCGATCAGCGAAAAACACTGACCGGCTGACATACTGATGCCGATTGAATTTACGCCAAGCCCACCTTGCGGATCAGCTCTGATGTGCGGGTCGCATACCCCATTTCATTGTCATACCACGCGTAAATTTTCACCATGCGGTTATTCACCACCATGGTCGATAAGGCATCAACGATCGTTGAACGTTGGTCACCGCGATAATCAATCGATACCAATGGACGCGCTTCAAAGCCCAACACACCCGCTAATTCATTTTCGGATGCCGCTTCCAATAAATCGTTCACTTCTTCTGCTGTTGTGTCGCGGCTGACATCAAAGATGATGTCTGTCAGTGATGCGTTTGCTAACGGCACACGTACCGCGTGGCCATTAATTTTGCCGTCCAACTCAGGGAAGATTTCAACAATGGCTTTGGCAGAACCGGTGGTGGTTGGGATCAAGCTCATGCCACAGGCGCGGGCACGACGCAAATCTTTATGCGGCGCATCCAAAATAGTCTGCGTGTTCGTCAAATCATGAATCGTCGTGAAAGAGGCTTGCTCAATACCCAATTTTTCATGGATCACTTTCACCACAGGGGCAATACAGTTGGTGGTACACGATGCCGCTGTCACGATGCGGTGTTGTTCAGGGTCAAACAAGTGATCGTTCACACCTACCACCACATTCAGTACGCCTTCTTCTTTCACTGGCGCTGACACCACGACACGCTTCACACCTTGCGCAAGGTATTTATTGAGGTACT
The DNA here is from genome assembly GCF_050337005.1 of Photobacterium japonica. Lineage (NCBI taxonomy): Bacteria > Pseudomonadati > Pseudomonadota > Gammaproteobacteria > Vibrionales > Vibrionaceae > Photobacterium > Photobacterium japonica. The sequence goes on from NZ_JAKJSN010000053.1 coordinate 21,700, forward strand.
CACCCTGACGGTGCACACCTGTTGACTCCAATACCACATCACAACCCGACCAATCCACGGCATCGATGTCACGTTCTTGTGTACAACGGATCACCGTATCGCCGATCACCATGGTATTCCCATCGACCTGAACACCATGCTGCCAGCGGCCTTGCACGGAATCAAACTCTAACAGGTGTGCCAATGTCGCCGTATCACCCGCCACATCGTTGATCTGCACAAAGTCAATCTCTGCCCAATCAAATGCAGCACGCAATGCTAAACGGCCAATACGGCCAAAACCATTAATACCCACTTTTACTGTCATCGTTATTTCCCTTCTCTGAAGCCGCTAAAGTTACCGCTAAACATACGAATAATCATATATATGACTTTTCACATATACTAGCCATTCTCGGGGGGAGATGCCAGATCTATTTTTGAAAAAGATCGCCCTCTCTCGCTCTCTGATCGTCTTAGCACGCTTTACAACATCGTGCTTATCCACTTACCCTAATGGTTGAATAGGCACAAAAAAACCCTAACAAAGTAGGGTTTATTCGTGCGTCGCTGCATGACAATTCGCGAGTTATTTGTACATCTGAATATAGTCAATGTGCGCTTGGCGAGTGAACGCACCAGGGCGTAATGCCTGAATTTGCTCAATGGTACTGTCTAGCTCATAACCTCGCGCTAGCATGATGCGCGCCGCAATCAAACCGGTACGGCCTGAACCGCCCATACAGTGAATTGCAATGCCTTCACCACGGTCTAAAATCGCTTGTGCCGCTTTATTGGCTTGCGCCCAACCCGCATCAAACAAAGCACCGGGTGCGCAGTCGTCTTCAATCGGTAAGTGGTACCACTTCAAGCCATGCGCCTGGCAGGCTTCTGCCAGTTCTGTTAGGCCATCACCCGGCAAATCTGTCGGCTCTAGGGCAGTGATCACCGCCGTCGCACCCGCCGCTTTTAACTGCTTAAGGGAATCGATCAATACCGTTTCTTTTGTACCCGGACAAGGCGTCAACAGTAATTGACCGCCTTCTTCTAATGGCAGTGTCCAAAATGGATGAGTTGTTGACATATCTACACCTATAAAATAGTGATGCGCCCACACAACATAAATTGGACGCGAATAATTAAAGATCAATGACAGTCTGTGAGTCGTTATTGACTACGATGGGTATAATCAGCTTTGGCTAAAACCCGGTTTCTTACGGCCACTGAGCTGACTCAAGGTAATTTTTTCCTGATTAATGATCCCCGGCTGGCCATTGCGGACAGTGGCAATGGTATGACGCACCCAGCTCGGTAAGTGGGAGGATAATTGATAAAAGATCCATAACCCTTCACGTTGGGTTTCCAGTACTCCGCCATCGCGCAATAACGCTAAATGACGCGAGACTTTCGGCTGGCTTTCGCCTAAGACCTCAACCAAATCCCCCACGGTAACCGCGGATTCATCTTCCAATAACATCAGGATACGCAAGCGCAGGGGATCACTCATGATCTTGAACAGTTCCACCGGCCCCATCACCCCCTCTTGTTCATCGCCATTGAGCATCAAAAACAGCGCAATACGATGTTCCAACCCCGCCAGCGCATCACGAAACGGTTGATGCCCAGCCTGCGGTTTAGGATCCAAGAAGTCCCAATGCAACAAAGCATCCGAATCGGCAAACAACGCGCATTCATTACTGGCTTTGTCACACAAGGTGATCACAAAATCAAAATGTTGATCCTGAAGATCGGCAGCCGACAGACTCTGCAGGTTATCGCTATTAATCCCCTGCTCTGCCAGTACATCGTATACACGAGGATCCACCGTTTCTGGTTTCATGCCCGCACTTAACACCTCATACTGACTGCCGCCCATGTGCCGCATCAGCGCTTCCGCCAACTGAGAGCGGGCTGAATTACCGGTACAAAGAAAGAGAATACGTTTCATGCTAGTCAACCCACGCGATTTCATCATGACATTCCTTACACCGCAGCCCATTGTGTTTACACATTGGCAAATCAGTGGTGCATCAGAACAATGTCACCAGCATATATGGTTTTAACTATATATGGAAGTATGAATATACAAGCATATCGGTAACTCACCGTTCACGTTAACCTTTTACGCAGGGGCGTTCGCCAATACCCACTGCATTAATTGATTGCGTACCTGCGGGTGTGACAGTAAATCAACATGATTAACCCCGCCGACCAGCCATTGATGGTGTTTCGGATAGTTCAGTGCTTGCACGTTTTTCGTCGCGGCGCCCAAGGCGCTGTCAACCGGGACAAGACCGTCGCCGACTTTACGGTGTTTATCGTCATGAGTGTGTTTACTCAAGCACGTGGCGACCGCATAACAGTGGGTGTTCGCTGGCAGTAACGGGCGGGATTTCAATGGCGTACCGGTGCGGTCACCCGCTTTCAGGCCTGTTTTCAGCGACGATTTTTGTTCCCACGCGTGATGAACAATATAGCCACGACTCAGATCTTTGGTCCCACTGCTACGCATATCGCCGATCTTACGCAATAACGATAACTGCGGGATACCGGCCACATACTCATCAATCCAACAAGCAAAACGCGCCAAGGGTGCACCATTGTGCGGCGTACCCAAGGTGATAAAAGTGGTCAGATGCTGGAGCCAGTTCAGTTGATGTTGATCGGCATAATAACAGGCACTGCGACTGACTAGCCCGCCCATGCTATGGCCGATAATCACCAACTCTTTCACTGGACAAGGCCAGGCTATGAGGAGTTTTTCTAGCCGAAACGCGAACTCCTCACCATTGAGCGAAATATGTTTACCGGTGTTATAACGCAAATACAGCGGGGTATAACCCATCGCGACAAACTGCTGTCCATGATCATGCCCTTTGCGCAGCCAGCCTTTATCGGCCATACACCAACCATGCACGCACAACACAATCCGCCCCGTGGCATGTGGTAATTGCGTGGCCAGTGGCGCGCTGTTGTCTGCGAGTACCTGTTGTTGATCCGTCAGTACCATCGGCAAGGCTAAGCGACTTTTTCGGCGAAGTAAGTGATCGCCCATCAAGCCATTGAGCAAGGCGAGAAAAGCTTGGCTCTGACGTGGCGGAATCCCTTGTTCCAAAAACGCCCGAGCGCGCTGTTTGGCGTGTTCTGAATTGGTTTGCAGTTTCAACGATACGCCTTGGCGGATCGTATTGAGTTGCTGACGCCAAATGTACTTCGCTTTCATGCTGACCCCACCCTGTTACGTTTATAGCGGTTATCGGCACACGGGTATCGCCACACAGCAAAACCCACGTTCAAGATTGACCTTACACCACCGAATACCGCAGCAACCTCATCATTACCTGAAAGTGGGTGGCTGTAAATAGGCGAAAAAAAGGCCGCTTTCGCGGCCTTAACACATCAGAACGTTCTCATCACAGCACCCATTACGGCGCAGTAATGATCGCAGTTCGGTGCCAGTTTTCGTAGTGCCAACGATCGCTGAACGCTTCACGATTAATCAGCCCGCGATTATCGTGATAGTCGAACGTAAAGAAGGTTTCCACTACCGGCGCCGACATATCATCCAAGGTTGGTTGACCGTTTTCGTCATAGAACGCCGCTTCCCATTGACGTTGGATCACACAGGCTTGAACAAATTCACCCGTGGCATTGTCATACACCTCTTGTGTGCCGGTATACATGTCCCAAGTCACCTGAACAAGATTATCCCGCTCCGGTGTTGCCAATAATGGCTTGCCGGTTACCATGCGAATTTCCGGCAGCAAGTAACTGCCCTGTACCGACTGCAACACATTGGTGAGAATGTCATTACCCCATACCGTTTCCAGCCCGCCATTTTGGGTCGCTTCAAAGCCAGCCATGATCCCGGCGCTGTCCTCATAATACTTCTCAGTGAAGGTATAGAACGGCGGTAGGTCAGGCTGCATCTCATCATAGAACGCCCCTTGCAAGATAGATTCCGTCAGGTTGTCTTTCCCTTTCCAGCTGACATTTTCTGCCGTTAACGGATTCATGGTATAGACGGCCATTTGGAACATTTCTTTATCGAAATTACCACGACTCATGTCATACACAAGACTGTCTCCAATGACTGGGGCGTAACCCTGATCCGGCAATGACGCCAGACACTGTTCAAAGGAGACCGGCAAGCCTTCCGGCACGCGATCCAACACGGGATCACGGCCATAAGCCTGCTCGTCAATCGTGGCGCCGACTAACACTTTGTTGTAATCGGTATAACCCCAAGTCACTGCATCGGTGAACGGATCACGCTCAAGGTATGTCACCGCCATCTTCTGTATCAATTCGCCGGTGTCGATATATTGCTTACGGGTGTCTTCCACTTTCGCGACGGCGTAATGATTGGCAGGATCAGGATCCTGATTATTCACCAACGTCATCGTTGACTGGTGCTCTACCACACACACTTCGCGTAAGCCCATGGTGGTCTCAATGATATCTTTACCCATATAGGTCACAGAGACATCGTCATGACGTACAGGGGTTTGAGGCGCATGCTTATCTATCCGATCAACCCAACCGAAGGTCGGGATACCGACATTGATCTCACCCAGTTCACCAAAGGCGACATTCGTGCCCCACCAGCGACTGAACGCTTCACGGAACCCGAGGTATTGTCCCGTATTGGCATCCACATATTCATGCTCAAAGGTCGGGCTTAAACTGTTCGGATCAAGCGTCGACACCTGAGTCACATTCACGTCACGATCTTGCAAATGCCCGCTCGGTAAGCCCCTACGTGTTTCAACAAAGATTTCATTTTGTGAATAGATCGATGGTGCATCCGCCCCCCACATCACACGCGAAATATCATACAACTTAGCATCGGATGCCCCTACGGCGGCGATCTCACCGCTTGGTAACGCTGGCAACGTCGTCTTACACTCGGCCAGCGTAAATGGTGTATTCAGTGCTTCTAACGGTAAGTTATCCTCGTCATCGTTGTAGCCATCACCATCATCATCCGTGTCTGCATTGTTCCCAATGCCGTCACCGTCGGTGTCGACGGATTCTGTGTTATCCAATGGGAAAGCATCATCAGCATCACTCACACCATCGTTATCGTCATCGGTGTCGGCGTTGTTACCAATACCATCGCCATCGGTGTCTACTGATTCGTTTTTATCTAACGGGAACGCATCATCAGCATCTGCCACACCATCGTTATCATCATCGGTATCTGCGTTGTTCCCAATGCCATCGCCGTCAGTATCTAGCGATTCATTTTTATCTAACGGGAATGCATCGGCGTCATCGTTCACGCCGTCGCCGTCATCATCGATATCGGCGTTGTTACCAATGCCGTCGCCGTCAGTATCTAGCGATTCATTTTTATCTAACGGGAACGCATCGTCAGCATCTGCCACGCCGTCACCGTCATCATCGGTATCGGCGTTGTTACCAATGCCGTCGCCGTCAGTATCTAGCGATTCATTTTTATCTAACGGGAACGCATCGTCAGCATCTGCCACGCCGTCACCGTCATCATCGGTATCTGCGTTGTTACCAATGCCGTCGCCATCGGTGTCTACTGATTCGTTCTTATCGAGTGGGAACGCATCGTCAGCATCGCTCACGCCGTCGTTGTCATCATCGGTATCTGCGTTGTTACCGATACCATCACCGTCGGTATCGACCGATTCGTTTTTATCTAACGGGAACGCATCGTCAGCATCGCTCACGCCGTCACCATCGTCATCAGTGTCGGCGTTGTTGCCAATGCCGTCACCATCGGTATCGACCGATTCGTTCTTATCGAGTGGGAAGGCATCGGCGTCATCGTTCACGCCGTCACCGTCATCATCGGTATCTGCGTTGTTACCAACGCCGTCGCCATCGGTGTCTACAGATTCGTTCTTATCGAGTGGGAAGGCATCAGCGTCATCGTTCACGCCATCGTCATCATCATCTGTATCTGCGTTATTACCGATGCCATCACCGTCGGTATCTAGCGATTCAGTTTTATCTAGCGGGAACGCGTCGTCTTCATCGGCCACACCGTCGCCGTCATCATCGGTATCTGCGTTGTTACCAATGCCGTCGCTGTCGGTATCGACAGATTCAGCGGCATCTAACGGGAACGCATCCTCTTCATCGGCCACGCCGTCACCGTCATCATCGGTATCTGCGTTGTTACCAGTACCGTCACCATCGGTGTCGAGTGATTCGTTTTTATCGAGCGGGAACGCATCATCTGCATCAGCCACGCCGTCGCCGTCATCATCGGTGTCAGCGTTGTTACCGGTGCCGTCACCGTCGGTGTCTACTGATTCGTTCTTATCGAGTGGGAAGGCATCGTCAGCATCTGCTACGCCGTCACCGTCGTCATCGGTATCTGCGTTGTTACCAATGCCGTCACCATCCGTATCCACACTTTCTGTTGGATCCAATGGGAACGCATCAAACGCATCACTCACACCATCGTTATCATCATCCGTATCGGCGTTGTTACCGATGCCATCACGGTCACTATCCAAAGACTCATTCGGATCCAACGGGAAGGCATCAGCCGTATCAGCCACGCCGTCATTATCATCATCTGTATCAGCATTGTTACCGATACCGTCACCATCGGTATCCACACTTTCACTTGGATTAAATGGGAACGCATCGTCGGTATCCGCCACACCGTCGTTATCATCATCGGTATCGGCGTTATTACCGATACCGTCGCCATCCGAGTCCATCCATTCGCTGCCATCTAACGGGAAACGGTCTGCATTATCGGCAACACCATCGCCATCATCATCGGTATCCGCATTGTTGCCGATACCGTCGCCGTCAGTGTCTACGGACTCGTTTTTATCTAATGGGAACGCGTCGTCGGCATCCGCCACTTCATCACCGTCATCATCGGTGTCAGCGTTGTTACCGATACCATCGCCATCGGTATCGACTGATTCGTTTTTATCTAATGGGAACGCATCGTCGGCATCCGCCACCTCATCGCCGTCATCATCGGTATCCGCATTGTTACCGATACCGTCACCGTCAGTGTCTAGCGATTCATTTTTATCGAGCGGGAACGTATCGTCGGCATCCGCTACCCCGTCACCGTCATCATCAGTATCAGTGTTGTTACCGATACCGTCACCGTCCGTATCAACGCTTTCTGATGGGTTAAACGGCAACGCATCCTCATCGTTATCAATGCCATCATTGTCCCAATCCGAATCCAGACTGTTTTCAATGCCGTCGTTATCGGTATCGTTATCGGCTTCATCGGCAATGCCATCGTTATCGAGATCTTGCGAATATTCCGCCTCTAAGGGGAACGCATCGTCCTCGTCGTTCACACCGTCGCCATCATCGTCGGTATCAGCATTATTACCGATGCCGTCACCGTCAGTATCCAACCATTCTTCGGCATCGTTAGGTAACGCATCTAACGCATCAATCACACCGTCGGCATCGGTATCAGTATTTTCGACTACATCAATATCACCATGCTCATTCACAATGACAAACTGATCGGCTCCGGCTGTCGCCACCGCCGTATTAATTTGACGCGCTAACGCCAATATGGCGGGCAATTCGTCAGTCAACGCAGAGGCATCGTCAGGTAATGCCCCTGACGCCACCAATGCAGCGGCAGATTTTGTCAGTTTCGCTGCATCCTCAGAACTCGCTTGAGAATAGTTCGACAGCAACAACGTGGCATCACTCAAGCCAAGCGTCGTGGCCAGCGTTTCCAGTGCCGTGTTTAACGCTGCATTCTTGTTTCCGGCTTCACGCACCTGCATATCAACCAAACTGGTCAACGGACTGATCACGATCTGTTTAACATCGCCTACCGACGAGGCTTTTGTCACAACATCAAACGCCAACGGTGCCATCATCAGATAACTTTGTTCAGCATGACGACCCGTGTCTACGTGCAGGGTTTTACCGGCGGTCACTTTCGCCACTAAAACGTAATCCTGAAGGTTATCAAAATCCACATTATCAAATTGAACAGTACCGTCACCCAATGTTGTGCCACGCACTTCATCGGCATCCGGCTGGTAGTTTTGATTCGCCACCTTATCCAACCACACGATCGCACCTTCTAAGGGGATGTCAGCCAGCACGGTTGCATTAAAAGCTGTTGGGGGCACAACAGGAGGGGTTACGGGTTTTGTTTTGTCATCTTCTCCGCCACCACAACCCGAGACGAGTAGCACGGTAGAAATCGCGAAAGCAACCTTGCTTATTTTCATAACATCATCCTATTGTTCAGAATTACTGCACGTTACATATATATCGATACCCCCCACGATAACGAAAGGTGATGCATTTGTAGTCATTGTGTTTTATAAGCCGCCCTTGCCGTCAATAAAGTAACGACACCGCAAAGGCACTTGCGTCAAAAAGACGACATTCGCAACAAAATAACAACATCACGCCTCATGAAACATTGTGCTTTCAAGAGTGTTGTCCCATCTTCAATACGCTCCCCAAAAACACTCATCGAGATGTGGCACGTTATCTTCCTGAGTGACTATGCTGTAAAGAAAACCGTATTAATCTTCACTATGTTGTTGAATAACGCGACTATCTCGCCCTTATCCGCCTTGTTGGCATGAGGGGTAGATATAAGGGGGCGTGTATGGAAGTCATGAAAGCGATTTTCTTTGGACTGGTGTTATCACTCACCGTTGGGCCTGTGGCCATTCTGGTGTTGAATAACGGCTTGCACCACGGCTATCTGGCAGCGATAAAAAGCGCCATTGGTGCCGCATTTGGGGATTATTGCTATGCCTTGCTGAGCTTTACAGCGGGGGTGATGCTGATCAATAAGCTGCCTGAATACCACTTCCAGATCATTTTGCTTTCATCTTGGGTGCTGATTATCATGGGCTTTTACATGATGTGGAATGCGCTGAAAAACGCCAAATTATTAGCACGGGTGCATTGTCCTAACAAAAAAATGGGGTTCCGCTCCGCCTTTTTTCTTACTTTGGCCAATCCCATCGCGATGATTGGCTTAGCCGCATTCATTGGCCATTCGGTCGAACAATTGCAAGTGCGACTGGCCATACAATTGGCGGGGGCTGTATTTATCGGCAGCTTGCTTATTCAGTGTCTATTGGCGATTTCTGGATCAGCACTGAAAGACGACGACAATATCGTTACGTTTCCGTTTTATCTGCAAATTTTAGGGGGATTGTTGATGTGCTTGTTTGGCGTGTATAACTTTGTCGAACTGGCCGGTTAACGCCGCCACTTCATCGCAAAAAAGCAAATTTCAGATACAAAAAAACCAGCACTTTCATGCTGGTTCTTTGTAGAATGGAGGCGCGTCCCGGAGTCGAACCGAGGTACACGGATTTGCAATCCGCTGCATAGCCACTCTGCCAACGCGCCATAATCTGTGTCGTGCTGATAATAAACCTTATCACCAGAACTAAAATCTGTTTTCACAAGGCTGCCCCTGAGAACGAGGCGTACTTTAACGGATCGTCAGAATGAGTCAATCGATTATTCCTCGTCAACAGACTGAACGGGGAAAAAATGCGCTACAATATGCTTTTTTCATCATTTCCGCGACACATCATACCTCGCATATCTGACGATCTATGATCATACTGATAAAGCGTACCACACAGGAATGGATCATCGTTTTCATTCTGTGCCCTTACAGAGGAGACATGCATGAAGCTTCAACACCTGTTAGTGCCTATCGCCCCTGAGCAAGCCATCAATGAAACGTTGCATCATGCCTTTCGCTTCGCTGACATGCATGGTATTCACGTTACTCTACTCTCTGTCATTGAAGATCTGGCCGAATTTAAAGACATTCGCCGCCACACTGGCACAACGTTAGATATGCTCGATAACGCGTTGAAAGTATATCAATCACAATTGGTGCAGCAGCAACAAGCATTAGCTCAACGCTATCCGCACATTGTTTTTGATGCAAAAATTCGAGTGGGTGTGCCCTATCTCGAAATGATCAAAGCCGCTAACGACACGCAAGCGGATATGATTGTGATTGACTCACACCGTGGTAATAAACAGGCTCCCTGCCAACAAGGCAGCAATACCTTAAACCTGATGCGCAAATCGGAAATCCCTATTTGGTCGATCAGTACCACACTCACGCCGATTCAGAATGTCCTGGTCGCTATCGATCTCACCAATCAAGAATATCAGGAATTTAATACCACCCTCGTTTCATTAGCCATTGCATTTTGTGCCAGCGTGGGTGCACAACTCACGCTCTGTCATGCCTGGCGCTTAGAATCCGAAGGTTTCTTGAGAAAATGGAGCGGCTATCAAGATATCGATATTGCCCTACTCTCAAAAAAAATGCGCCAAGAACGGACTGAACGCATGGAGGCCTTAATACAGCCTTTTGTCAACAGTCCGGTAGACATGCAGGTGTGCTTATTGGAAGGGGAAGCCAGAGACTGCCTACCACACTATATCAATGAGCATAACGTGGACTTAGTGATTCTCGGATCATTGTCGCGTACGGGCATCGCCGGCTTTTTAATGGGCAATACAGCTGAATCAATTCTCAATCAAATTCAGTGCTCCGTGATCACCTTAAAACCCGAGAGTTTTCAGTCACCAGTGCTACCCTCCTGACCGCTATTCTCACACGGATAAATTTCCGTGATGCATCTCCACAGCTATTGGGGACAACATTTTATTTAACGCCATTCTCTTTATGATCCATCGTCTTATAAGAGAATGGCGTTTCTTCGCCACACTCCTCCGTACTTTCCAAGAAAGGATGCATTTGGATGTACTTACATCGCTATTGTCATGTGGGCTTGCTCGGCGCCGCCCTCTTTTTAACGGGGTGCGATCAGAGCATCACCTTCTCTCCCGAGGCTGAGGATGAAAAGCGTTATTGGGTGTACTCTGCCAGCCAAAACGCCGCACAAGATGAGATTGAATACCGCTTGAATAGCTTATTGCATTACAAAATGGCGTCAGTGGATGACACCGTCAATCTGCATATTACCCCCGAGTACCTCGACCTGAATAAAGGCGACAAATACGATTCGCTCAACTCGGCCAGAAGCAGAGCACGGAGCATTCAGGTATTTCAATCTGGCTTCAATCTGGAGGTGGATAAAAAAAGTGGCACATTACTCAGCTTAACCGGGCGGGATAGCGAGAAATGGCCGGACTATATAAAACGCTACGGCGAAGATCATCCGCTGCTCAATACGCTACGTCATCACGTCAGCATACCGGGATTACAAGCAAGCCTTTCCACGGAAGTCGGCGATATCATCACCCTCTCTCAGTTCTTTGGTATACCTGCCACGTTGACTGTCACGCAGGTGACATCGGAAACTGTCAGCGCAACCGTCGAAGGCAACATGAACAACCGCCAGCTGTACGCGCAACTCACTGTAGAGCGTGAGAATGGCTGGATTGATAGCCTGTATGCAGTCGATATGAAAGACGATCAATCCACTCACTTCATTGCGATACAGCCCGAAGAGAATCTTCAGCATATCGCCGATCCACATCCTGTATCCATTCAACCCGATTCTTTTTGGCGCGCAATCGCCCATACTCAAGACACACCACTTACCCCCCATGTCATCACAAAAGAGGCACTCTTTCCCTATACGTCAGGCATTATTAGTGGAGGCCGGTATCCCTATTTCAGTGCTTCCATCGTACACGATTTAGCTCAAACGAATCACAGTGGAAACATCACACTGACTGATTTCAAGGCACAGAATAAAGCCGGAAAAGATGCCGACCTGTCATTTGTGGCACCGACTAATGGCCATTATTTTGATATACATAAAAACAGTGTGAATGGTGTATTACTCACAGGTTGGAACCATCGCGATACGCTCAAGCAAACACGCTCCGCGACGGCCACCGCACATTATTACCCTGACATCATCACCCCCTATAAGGTGCAATGGCGTAAAGGTGAGGCGCAGACTTTCACTCTGGGTGACATTACCCTTAACGTGACCCCTTATCCGCAACGCACAGGCGAATATCAAATCACCTATAATCGCGGCGCGTCAAACATCCTGTTAACCACATTCGACGGTCTGAAAGGTGACATTGAGATTAAAACATTGGCAGCCGGCCCTGAGTGGCTAACGGATGCCGCACGGTTTTGGCTGGCACACGTTGGCGATCAGACGCAAGCAATGACCACAGCCAACCTCAAGCTCACTGAAGAATCAGATACCGTCACTTTTTATCTCAAAGGACGTGAAAGTCACCCACTGTATTCAGAAACCGTCATGTTTATTCCCAAACGTCACTATGCGGCGACGGCTACCCTGCCCCCGATTGATGGCAAAGGCCCTTACAATCGTCGGGCGCTATCTGATGAAGAAAAACAAGAAGCCGAAGCAATCAGACAGAGACTGGCTGAACGCTATGCCATCACGCCATTCTCCGATATCACGGCCGACATGCACCACCCGAATGCAGGTACGCTCTATCTGCCTATGGGATGGGGCAGTATTTGCCAAGCCGACGTGGTTAATGATGTGGAAATCAATGGCAATGGCTTGATATGGCAAGGCCGGACACGAGGGCCATTCCCTGCTGAAGCCTTCCAATTAATGACGGAAGACGGCGTTAAAAAGTACTTTTATGATTTGACGGTCGAAACCCGCCTGCAATGTAAAGGATCACCACAATGGCAAGCCATGCCTGATGTCATTGACCGTACTTACCCATGGTTGGTTGATCTTTCCCTGTTACCGAAGATCACCGCCGATCAACCGATTCACGCACTATTTGAACAGTACCGATTCAACGGAGACGAGAACGATCGCCTTTGGTTATTAGATCGTAAAGGCGAAGACGTCCATCGTTTTGACCGCCTGCTTTCTTCCATTCTTCATGATGGCAAATACCTGAAGTTTTCGGGCAGCATTGTCGATGTATCACAATTACAGGCCACGGGTGAGTCGCAAGAAAAAACCTGGATCACCACTTTCCCACCGCTACCTAAAGGATAAAACGATGCGCCATTTCCCTCTTCGTTTAGTCACGCTTGGCGTACTCGCTTCACTGACGATAAGCGCGCCATTATACGCCGACACATTGTGGCTCAATGCTGACGGCGAACCCGTCAACAGCCAGAAAAAAGCCACCTATTACCTAAAAGGCTCTTCCGCAGCAGGCGATGCTAAACCCCTTTTCAGTGGCCAAGATAACAATGACGGTAAACTTGAAGGCCCAGCCCGTTTCTATGATAAAGACGGGACGCTGACGGAAGAAAGAAACTATGTCGCAGGGGAAGCCAAAGGCAGTTACAAGACCTTTCACCCCAATGGGCAAGTCCATATTGAATCTCAACTACTGGATGGAGAACGTAATGGTATTACCCTGTATTACGATAAACACGGGGTATTGAAAGAGCGCCACCATCTTATCAATGGCAAGCTCGACGGCGAACAGCTGACCTACTATTCAGACGGCTCAGTCAAATACCGCGCCAATTTCGTCAATGACATCCGCGAAGGTAAACAAACCCGCTATTACAAAAGTGGCCTACCCTACTCCATTTCTCACTATGAAAACGGGTTATTACACGGAGAACGAATCAACTTCTTTGATAATGGTGTGAAAAGTAGCACCACAGCCTTTAAGCATGATAAGTATCATGGTCCGATGCGATTTTATACCGTTCAAGGCCGCTTAAAAAATGAAAAAATCTATGTAGGTGGACGCCAACATGGCATAGAAACCAGCTACTACGACAACGGACTTCCTTATGGTATTTACCCCTATAAAGATGGCAAAGAAGTCGGTGTGGTGAAAATGTTCCACCCTGATGGGAAAAGCATTAAATACCTTCAAGAGCTGGATGATAAAAGCCGCACACTGCGCTCACAATATTTTGATCTTGAAGGAAATAAAACGGAAGAATACACCGCTAACTATGCCAACAATAACGAGGTATCGGAAAGACGCCGGTTTAAAGACAATGTCCTTTCCTCACTCCAAAAAGACGATGAAAAACGTAAATGGTCATTAAAGGAGTACTTTGACACCTTCGGCTCACTCACTGATCGTGAAGAGCTCCTCAATGAAAAACGACAAGGACTGTATTTATCGACCTTTACTCAAAACGGTAAGATCCGTACAACACGCATTGAATACAGCAACGGCCTGCGTGACGGCTTGTATCATGTATCAGAAAGTGATTCACCCTACGGCAAAGAAGGCCATTACCGCAATGATAAACGCATCGGTTATTGGCGTATCGTTAATCGCGATGGTACGCATGAAATCAATTACAACAGCCAAAGCAACAAGGATGGCAAAGAACAACGCACAATGCCCAACGGTAAACTGTCATTCGTTACCCACTACACCAATGGGCAACGTGACGGCCTGCATGAAAAACATAACAGTGACGGTAAGGTGCTAGAAAAAGGCGAATACCGCAACAACGAACGTCATGGCCCATGGCTATATTATGATAACAGCTTTCATAGCCCTATCTTTTGGCAAGGCGAATTCCGTGACGGGAAAAAGGTTGGTGAATGGAAAGGCTTCTCCCTACACGGCTATGAAACAGAGCGTGAGCACTACAATCTGGAAGGCTTGAAAAACGGTGTCTCTTATAGTTTTTCAAATGATGGTGAACTGAAATTTGTGGAAAACTTCAAAGACGGTGTCCGCCATGGCAACCTCACCCACTATTCAGAAGGCAAAATCTACTCCATCCAATACTTTGAGTATGGCGAAATGGTCAGTAAAGAAAAGCCGCTGAGTGGGTCATAACGATTTGCTCGTAATAAATAAAAAACCAGCTTTCGAGCTGGTTTTTTATTTCGACCGTTAACGGTATATCACATCGACTATTGCTGGATACGTTCCATCACCAATTTGCCATCCTTTTCTACGTATTTCACGCTACCAGCGGGATAGGTTGCTGTGATTGTTTCACTCAAAAACACAGTTTCTATATCAACTGAAATTTCAAAATATCCATTATTTCTATTAACATCCAAGTAAGGGATAAGTGAATTACCATCATCTTCACTAGCGGTGATTACTGGAATCTCACCTAACTTAACTGGTTTTTCACTACCAGTTGGCCAAACATACACATCAACCCCCCAAGGATATTCCGCTGCGGATTCCAATAAAAGCAACCAATCCGTATTCTCTGTCGATGCTGTTTTCTTTGGCGCAAAGAAATAAGGATCGACTGAGTACGCATCCATATATTCAGAATTCACAAACTGCCTGCTCCATAAAGCATTATCCTTTTGAAACACCGTTATACGCAGGGCGTCCGCATGAGCGCTTAATTTTTAGCCATTGACGTCAATCCGGCCACAAGGACTTGCTCCAAGAAGGCAGGTTTCATCATGCAGCGTTTCTGTTTCATCGGTACGCTAATCTTGGTTGGTTCAGCTCTGAGCATGTTAAGTGCCATGTGCCTTAACCCCGCCAAGTTTTCAGCTGCGTTTTCTCGGTAAATCTGACAAGCATCTTCCCGCATACTGACATCTAAAATCCAATGCATGGACTCAATGCCCCAGTGGGCTCGGATAGCC
>NZ_JAKJSN010000054.1:0-36334 GCF_050337005.1 Photobacterium japonica
CTTTTTATAAATATGGTTTTTTGGGTAATAAAAACCTTTTTATAAATATGGTTTTTTGGGTAATAAAAACCCTACCGAGCGCGCGAACGCGCTCAGTGAGGGAATTTGAATAAAATTAAGCGTTAAGCCGTCAGGCGCGCTGGTTCTTCGACCAGTTGTGGCTGTTCAGCGCCGGCCTCTAATGGCGGCAACTCGGCTTTAGGTACCGCATCAATCAGGCGTTTGGTGTATGCCTCTTGAGGGTTATTGATGATTTGATCCACCGAACCTTGCTCCACGATACGGCCTTTCTCTAGTACCACCATGCGGTCACAGAAATATTTCACTGTGGCGATGTCATGGGTGATCAGAATGAACGACGTCCCGTAGCGGTTTTGGTATTCAATCAGCAGATCCAGTGCACGAGAGCGCAAGGATACGTCCAGTGCCGCGGTCGCTTCATCGGCAATCACCAGCTTTGGACGCGTGATTAGCGCACGGGCGATAACGATACGCTGACGCTGACCGCCTGAGAAGGCGTGTGGATAACGGGCCGACCAATCACGGTGTACTCCAACCCAGTCCATCACTTCATGCAATTCTTTCGTGCGTTCTGCGTCACTCATTTCTGGCTTTAGCTGACGCAGCGGCTCAAGAATGATATCCGCAACGGTCATGCGCGGGTTCAACGATGACATCGGGTCTTGGAAAATCAAACGCAAGTCAATGAACAGATGGTCACTTTGCTTACGGGCCAGGTTGACCAAATCCACATCCAAGTTACGGCTAGGATCGCAGTATTGAATGCTACCGGATGTGGCATGATCCAACCCAAGGATCGCACGACCTAAGGTCGATTTACCCGACCCTGACTCGCCCACGATGCCCAGTGATTCACCTTGGTTCACCACAACTGAGACGTTATCTAACGCGACCAGTTGCTTGCCTTTCTTGAAGAAGCCACCGCCGTTTTCAAACACTTTGCACACGTTGCGTGCATCAATCAGTGGCTTGGTCGCCGTTGAGTTGGCTGCGTTGTATGGAATTTTCAGTGCTGACGGCAATTCCAAGCGACGCGTGGCATCCATCAACTTAGTGGTGTACGGGTGCTGTGGGTTTTCATAAATCTGACGCACATCGCCACGCTCTACCACTTCACCGTCTTTCATCACAACGACGCGATCGGCAATCTGCGCGACAACGCCTAAGTCGTGAGTGATGAACAGAATCGACATATTAATCTCTTGCTGAAGCTTGGCGAACAAGTCCAAAATTTCAGCTTGAGTCGTTACGTCGAGTGCCGTTGTTGGCTCATCGGCAATCAAAATATCCGGGCGACTGGCAATGGCCATCGCGATACACACACGCTGGCGTTGACCGCCAGACAATGCGTACGGGTATTTATCAATCAACGTATCGGGATCCGGCAGTAACACTTGCGTCAGCAGCTTAATGGTTTGCTCACGCGCTTCTGATTCCGTTAGCCCCTTATTACACATGAATAAGGTTTCTTTGATTTGGTCACCCACGGTGTGCACCGGGCTCAATGCACTCATTGGCTCTTGCGAGACCAGCGAGATGCGTTCAGCACGGATGCGGCGCATCTGTAGGCTGTCACTTTCTAGCGTGGTGATGTCGACTTTTGACCCATCCACATGCAGCAAAATCTCACCGGTATCTATATGGCCGGTTTTACCCAAAATTTGCAAAATCGCTTTTGACGTTACGGATTTACCTGATCCCGACTCGCCAATCACAGCTAGGGTTTCACCACGAATAATATCGAAGCTAAGGTCTTTAACGGCATGTTTGGAGCCCAGTGTGCTGTCAAAGCTCACGTTCAGGCCATTAATTTCTAATACTTTATCAATCATCTCGTTATACCTCATGGTAAGGGTCTGTCGCATCGCGCAAGCCATCGCCCAGCGAGTTCATTGCGAGAATAACGAACACCACCATACCCGCAGGATAAAGCAGCCAAGGCGCATCAGCGACTGAGCGGATATTTTGTGCTTCTTGAAGTAGAACACCCCAACTTACCACTGGCGCTTGCAAACCAAGGCCAAGGAAACTCAGTGACGTTTCACCCAAGATCATCGCTGGAATCGCCAATGTAACCGCAGCAATAATGTGACCCATAAAGTTCGGTACCATGTAGCGACGAATGATTGACGCTTGTGAGTTACCGTCCAGCCACGCCGCATTGATGAATTCTTCATTACGCAGTGACATGAAACGTGAACGCACTTCTCGCGCCATGTCAGGCCAGGTCACACAACCCAAAATCAGGGTAACAAGGAAGTACTTGGTGATGCTGTCCCACTCACGCGGTAGCGAGGCTGTCAATGCCATCCACAACGGTAGCGTTGGGATCGCTTTAATCACTTCCATGATGCGGTTCGTCACCGTATCAAACCAGCCCCCTTTCAGGCCCGCGATAGAACCAATTGTGATACCGATGACCAAGCTGAAGAACACACCCATCAAACCCACTGACAGCGAGATACGCGCACCGTGGATCACACGTGACAGCATGTCACGGCCCATTCGGTCTGAACCCAGCCAGAAGAACGGTAGCTTCTTATCATGCGGTACGATGAACTTGGTGGTCATCGGGATGAAGCCCATCAAGTGGTACTCGTCGGTTTGGCCGAAAAATTCAAAGTACGCTTTCTTGTTTTCATCCAATTGATAAGATTTTTGCAGCGTCATTGGATCCGTTTTTACGCTGTACACGCTCAGGTGAGGCGCCCACTGATAACCGTCTTCCGTTTTATCAATGAAATGCATTTCCTGCGGCGGTGCAAAGGTGTAACGACGCCAGCTGTCACCCGACTCAAACGGGGCAAAAAACTCGGCAAACGGCATTGCAACCGTGTAAGCCACCAACAAGAACCAGAAGCTACACCAAGCTAGACGGTTGCTGCGGAACTTGTGCAGCATCAGCTGAGAGGCCGTAGCCGTCTCTTTATCCAACTTCTTCAGTTTAAAAATATTTAGTCTTTCTACTAGAGCACTCATGTCTTTATTCCTTTAAGCGCCTGCACGAATACGTGGGTCAATCAAACGAAGTAGAATATCGGAAACCAGCGTACCAATGATGGTGAGACCACCCATGATGAGCAGGATGTCGCCGGCCAGTACCATGTCTTGTTTTTCTAACGCCTGAAGCATCAAGGTGCCCAGCGTTGGCATGTTCATTACCTGACTGACAATGATGTCAGCGCCTAGCAGTACCGGCAGTTTCCAGCCGATGGTTGCTGCAACCGGGATCAGGGCTAAACGCACAGGGTATTTCATGGTCAGTTCGCGCTCGCTCAAGCCTTTTGCTCGTGCGGTCGTCACATACGGTTTGTTCAGCTCTTCCATCAAGTTGGCACGCACTTTACGGATGATGGTGGCCATACCCGCGGTACCTAAAACAAGAATGAAGACCCAGCTACGCTGGAAGGAATCCCAGAACTTGGCCAATGACATAGGCTGACCCAGGTACTCATCCGAGTTCAAACCGGTGATCACCACGCCAAAATGTTCATAACCAATCAGGATAGCGATGATAGCGATAACGAAGTTCGGCGTGGCCATTCCTAAGAAACCGATAATCGTGCCGACATAGTCACCCACAGAATACGGACGCAGGGCGGAATAAATACCGATTGGAATAGCCGTCGCAAACATGAAAATCAATACGCCAGACATCAGCAACAAGGTCACTGGCAGACGAGTTTTGATCGTGTCCCACACGGGCTCTTGCGTTGACAGTGACATCCCCAAGTCACCGGTCAGGATCCCTGAGAACCAATCCCAGTAACGGACAAGCAGCGGTTTATCCAAGCCATATGTTTCACGGAGAATTTCTATCATTTTTGGGTCAACGGTTTGGCCCAGTGATTGAAGCTCAGCAATCTTCGCGGTGGCGAAGTCACCTTCCGGTAAGTCAATCACAAAGAAAATGATGACGGACATACATAAGAAGGTAAACACCATCAAACTGAAACGAGACAAACCGCTCGCCACCATTGGATGCTTCTCGAAAAATGGCGCAACAATGGAGCCCACTTGGTCTCTTGCGCCGATTAAGAAATTGCTCATTTCAATTCCCCTAAATCCCTATATTGTGTCGCTAGCGTGTAAGGGAGAGCGGCCTGCACCGCCCCCCTTATTTTTTGGTGTTATTATTTTTTATCAAACCACAACTGACCAACACGCATTGGTGCAGGTGTCATCAGGTTGTAAGACTCAGGCATACCTTCTGGTACGTTGCGCAATTTATCGTTCACGATCACTGTGCTTGGTAGGCCATTTACCGTACCGATAGCGAAGAAGTTCTCTTCCGCGATGTCGATAATTTGCTGCATAAGCTCGTTTTGCTTCGCCTTATCCGCGGTGATGCGGATCTGGTTGTACAGGTCAATCTGCTTCTTCACTTCTGCTGGTGGCTCAACCGCAGAATCTGCATCAGGTGTCGCTGACCAGTTGTACCAGCCTAGGCCGAATGTCGATTCAGGCGAGAACGGCATGTACCAGCGTGCTTCATCGATGATGCCCACACCACCGTCGCCGTACCATGGGATCACGTCGTAGTCATTCGCAAAGCGCATTGAGTTCTGTAGTGAACGGTCAACGATACGGATGTCCAGCATCACGCCCACTTCTTGCCAGTGCTTCTTCACCATTTCCAGTGCGTCACGGGTTTCCGGCTTCACTAGCGTGGTGCTTAGCGCTTCAATACGGATACGCTCACCGTTTTCCATTAGACGGAAGCCATCTTTGTCACGGTTAGTCAGGCCTAGTTTGTCCAGCATCTGGTTTGCTTTCTTCAGATCAAACTCGGTGTATTGCTTGGCAAAGTCGTCGCTGTAGAACGGCGATGCATCCAGTGGTGCGGCCTGGTACGGTTCTACCGCGCCCGCAAACAAGGTTTCGCTGATATCCCAGCGGTCAATCGCGTGAGACATCGCAACACGGAAGTCTTTGTTCGAGAACAATTCACGTTTCACGGGATCTTTTGCGTTTTGGTTCAATGCAATCACCAACACGTTCATGCGTGTTTCAGGGCGTAGCATCACTTTGTAACCTGACTTTTCAGCGTTACCGAAAATCAATGGACGGTTAGCGGCGTTATCGATGTGACGTGCTTGGAAGTCCGTTTTACCTGCAACCGCACGCAGTAACATTTCTTCTTTGTTTTCAGAGAATGTCCACTTCACGGAATCAATGTACGGAAGCTGGTTGCCCGCCGTATCGACCTGCCAGTAGTACGGGTTACGTACGTATTCTGCAAATGGTGCGTTCGCAGATGGTGGGGTTTCTACCACCCACGGTGCCATGGTTGGGCGATCCGCGTTCGCGTAGAACGGCGTGAAGTAATGCGCAGGGCATTTCACTTCGTAGTATTCACGCCAAGAAGAGAAGCCATCCGCTTTTACCAATTTTTCAACGTCAGCATTGAACTGAGGCTGGAATTGAGAACAGTATGTTTTGTTGAACGCAGCGATGTTAGAACCATCCACACCCGCTAACTGGCGAATGAACAGACCGTTTGGCTCTTTTAGCGAGATTTTTACCGTGTGGGCATTGATCGCTTCTGCTTTTGCCGCATCGTGGCTCTTGAAGAACAATGGACGGTTACCCGCATGGTTCGGATCCCCCAGTACATCATTCACGTAGTAAACAATATCGTGTGCGCTGAACTCAGAACCATCAGACCACTTCATGCCTTTACGCAAGAAGATGGTGTATTCCGTGGCTTCTGCGTTTGATTCGTAGCCTGTTGCTAGGCTTGGCACGACATCGGTGTAAGTGTGGTTAAACGAAAATAGGTTGTTATTACCCAGAATACGCATGCGGTGACCGTTATCACCCCACAAACCCACTAAATCCAGCGTACCGCCGTATTGGCCGACCGATTGAAAAGGCGTCACAACCAATGGGTCTTGCGGTAGACGTTTTTCAACTGTCGGTAGCTTGCCTGCCTTGACCAGTGCGTCAAGCTCAGGCGCTTGCTGATATGCAAAAGCAGGTAAAGACATAATCGTTGCTATCGAAGCAGCAAGTAGGGAGTACTTACGGTTGAAAATGTTACTTCTCATACATTTCTCCGGAGAGTTTTGAAAAATAAAAACGATATTGGATAAGGTGTACACACCAAGACCCGTCAAATTATTGCTTTGCTGTGATAACCTTCATGAGCATTACACTGTGACCTTTTGTCACCTTGCCATGAATGACAGGCACAGCGGCCTGGGCGTAACGAATGTTGGTATTCGGCGCACACGGCATCACACCGTAATGGCCCGTACCGTCGAGCAGTTGCAACTCACTCACTAGCGAGGTGCCAAGTACGCGGGCATCAGGTAATGCATCCAGTTCACCAATGCATTTCACCCATGTATCGACCGCATGGCCGGACAAAATAAAATTAAACGCATACTGGGCATTAATGGTGTGGCGGCGATATTCCTCGCCCTGCTCAAACCACTGCACGGTTTCAATGGTGCAGCCATCAAAGGGCTGCCACACGGTGATAAGCTGTTGCTCACGCAGTTCTGAGGTCAATAATTGATTGCGGAAGAACCAGTCTTGGCTGTCAGGGTGCTGACACGCCATGACGTTGTCACCGATAAAGCCTTGCTCAATCCAGCGCAGCGCTTCAACGCCGAACCCGTGGGCAGAGGAATACGCAAACTTGAGGTATTTATCGTGACTGTTACGCAATTCAGCGGCAGAAGGCGCGCCAGTCAGCAAAATACTGATCCCGTTATGACGGGCGATCAGCTGCTTGTTCTTTTCCAGTGCGACTTGGGTTGACTGCTGGGTAATATCACTTTCTTTCGCCAACCAGAAAGGATGCGCCGCAGGTAATCGCACGGCCGCAAAGCCTTTTAGTGCTAACAGCGGTGACATTGGGCTGTTGTAAAATTCGCTGGCAATCAAGTTCGGGTACGCAAAGCCAACACTCAATTTACCTTCGCTGATGATCGGCTGTTGGCTCCACCAACGTAGTGTGGCGGCCCACAACGTTTTCATGTCGCTAACGGTAAGGTTGACACGGCTGAGCGCAGCAGGGTAACAGGCCAATTCGCTCCAAATGCCAGCACCGGCAAAGCGGTAGGACATTGAGCGGCCATAGGCAACAGGCGCACCGTCTTCACCCGTCCACAGCGCAAAGTTTTGTGCAAACAAGGCCGCACGGTGAATAAACAGCTGCGCGTATTGATTTAATTCAGAAGACAGATCATCGGTCACGGTATTCACCCAGCGGGCAAACAATAAACCGTAATAATGGAAGGCAAACGGGTTGTAATAGTCGGTACAGCCGCTGCGGCCATCACGGTACCAACCATCGCCTAAATACATGTTGTCGATTTCAAGCAAATCGCTTTGTAATACGTCAGCGTTATATTCTGCGCCCACATGACGTAGCGCCATTAATATAAGCACGCGAAAGAAGTGCCAGTTATTATTCGGGATACGAATATCAGTTGCACTTTGCAGCCAGGTAATTAACTGCTGTTGTTGCGCGGCTGTCAGGCGATCAAAGAACACACACTCCGCATCTACCATCGCCATGGCAATGGCTGACATTTCGACGCAACGTTGACTGAAATCGACCGGCTCCCCCCAGTACGCATCATGTGCAGGGTTAATCCCGTTGATCACGGCATTAAGCAGTTCAGACAATAATTCAGGCGCGTCGTTTGCTAGCGGCACCGCACCCCATAAAATACGCGCAACACCCTCTAAGTTAAGAGCTTTATCGTCATAATGGGCATGGCCAGTGGCATCAGACAATGCCGCTTGTTCAGGACGCATCTCCGCAACTTGTGCACGAATAAACGTGGCAAGCACATCGACGGTTTCACATCGATTGCGGTACATCACACCATTGTGATTCATGGCGATTGTTTTCATTGTCTAGCGTCCTGAAGCAGTTTCGATAAATATATTTAAACGCATTTCTTATATTTTCAAAACTGCTTTTCATATTTAATGCCCACTAGATCATATTTTTTATTTAGTACTCTCTCAATTTGTGATCAATGCACTATTCATTACTAGGCTTGCAGGCTTTCCGCGCAGTAAAAGGCCTGCCATCTCACGTATTTTTGGCGCGGAGTGGGTGAAGAAATCATGATAAGAAGGACAGAGATAATGCAATGGACTCTCATTATTAGACCCAAAAACAAAACGATGTTTCGGACAGCCACCTTGGCACGCATGTAACCATGCACATTGGCGACATTGCGCACTCAACGTCTGTTGCTTTGCCAGACCAAACGCGCGGTTCGGTACGCTGTGCTTAATAGCGTCGAGCGTGGTGTGGTGAATATTGCCAAGGAAATGTTCCGGATAGACATAGTGATCGCACACATACACGTCCCCATTGGCTTCTAAGGCAAAGTTACTGCCGCACCGTGCCGCATGGGAGCACAACGTCGCGGGATAGCCCAATTGACTGGCGAGTGCACTGTCAAACAACTGGACAAAGACCTTACCCACATCGCGCGTCACCCACACATCAAACACTCGGTTTAAAAAGTCACCAAATTGCGCCGGCCCTACCGACCACGGCGTCACACTGGCTTTGGGATCATCCGGCAGTACCAGGTTCAATGCCGTATTTACGCCCTTCTCCGTATGCATATCCATCGCACTGCGCTCCACCAGCGGAATAAATTGCAGAAAATCACTGCCAATAGAGACCAAAAAGTCATAGACCGCTTCCGGCTGCTCGCCATTCACATCGTTCACTACGGTCAAGGTATTGAACCGCACACCGTGTCGACGCAAAACCGTAATACCACGCATCACCAAATCAAAACTGGGCTGCCCATTGCGCTTCACCCGATAGTGATCATGCAACGCTTGGGGGCCATCAATAGAGATCCCCACCAAGACCTGATGTTCAGCAAACAACTGCGCCCATTCATCATCAATCAATACGCCGTTAGTTTGGAACGTGTTAGTGATCTGCTTACGCTGACCGGTGGCCTGATATACCGTTTCAACATAAGCGTTCTGCAAGGCAAATGCATGGCGATAAAACGCGATACCTAACAGCGTGGGCTCCCCACCCTGCCACGCAAACACCACGTCAGGGCCTTGCTGTGCGTCGATTTGCTGCTGAACGTATTGCGTGAGTGTCTCATCACTCATGCGCCAGTTTTTCTGCCGCTCAGGGTAGAGCTTTTCTTTTTCCAGATAGAAGCAGTACGTGCAGTCCAAGTTACACACCGACCCACTCGGCTTGGCCATGGTATAGCAGTGCGGTGACACAGGCAGTTGCGCGGCCGCGTCTGCCCATTGTTGATACAGCGGGTGTGTTGCGATAGCAGGAGAAAACAAGTGAGAGGTGTTCATTACAGTCCTTGCCAGTGAGTACTTCGCCGTGTCGTGTGCGGCCAAAGCGTGACATCCAAATAAAAAACGGGCTCAACCGAAGTTGAGCCCGTAAGATAATGATAAAGCTGTCAATTAACCTTGGGTTGCATCACAAATCATGCAACCCTTAGTGCCATTAGATCACGCTTCCAGCCAGCGCCACTCGTAGCCTTCCAGCACCATCTCATGCTGCTGGCCTTGGGTGTCTGTTACTGTCACCGCTTGTGGTGTCTCCGTGTAGTTCACCACGGTGGCTTTACCTGTGCTTGGGTAGTAACACGCATCCACGTTCGCGCTGCTTGATAGCCATGGGTAGCTTTCCTGATCAGACTGCGACAACCACAACAAGATATTCTGCAACAAGCGGGCATTGGTCATGGTGAATGGCAAGTTGCCGAGGTACACCGAGCGGCCTTGACCGTATTCACGTGCCGTCAATGCCAAGTGCTGACCTTGTGCCGCAATCACGCTCATGTCGTGCGCTTGTGGGTAGACGTAGCTCAAGTTACCGAAGTCTTCTTCACCCGTCAGACACTGCGCCAAGAAGTGTTCGCCATCCAGTTGCACTGGCTGCGCCACTCGGCCCATGGTCAGAGACGTTTCTTTTTCCAAACCGAACACATCGCCCAACTGGAAGAAACGGCCATTCTGTAGGTGTGCTGACGGATCACAGATCCCCAATAAACCACCGCCGTTACCCACGAACTCACGCAATGCTGTGATGATCTGTGGATTACCCCAGTTTTCACCGCCACTCCATGCCGAATCAGCGTCACCGGTATTGATGATCACCTTGATGTCATCACTGATGCCGTGTTCAAGAATGTCTTCAAAGCTGATGAATTCCACCTCAAACGGCAGACCCGCCAAACATTCCAATGGGTTGTTGCCCACAAGTTCCATCACGTCTGGACGTGGCGGCACGTAGAAACGCTGATCTTGTGCTTGGTTTTGTAGCCAAGAACGCGCCACACCCCATGCGTTTAACACGGCAATTTTGCCACCGACTTTGGCTGACGCTTCACCACCAGTGTGCTGACGATAAACACCGAACTCACCAGAAAGTTGCGTAACATGGTCGATAAAGTGCGGGAACTTGTTCGCAAGCGACAAGTAACCACCGTAACCGATGCGATCCAACGGCTTGTGAAGCATGGCACGGCGGATCTTCACCCAGTTCGCCATTGACTCGATCACTGGGTTGTTGCCTTCGCGGAACACATCCGGGAAGAAGTACGGGTAGAAACGGGCTTCTTTGATTTGATCGCCCGCAGAATCGGTCAGACGACGCAATGCCACACCGTCTTCTACCGCGCCCACGTTAATGTCGATACCGATCTCTTGGTAAGACGGAAGGAAAGGTTCGGTGCCGATCCAGTGGTCACCCTGGAACATCGCCGCACGTTTACCTGCATCATGCGCCATTTGCACCAGTTCACCGGCAAACTTCGCCACAAACTTCTGAATGAACGCCATCCAGTCACGGTACGGCTTGCTTGGTACTTTGTAGGTGCCGTTGTAGTAACCCGCATCCACGAAATCTTCCGGCGTTAGGCGGTAACCGTATTCTTTCTCGAAATCATCCAGTGCTTCTGGGCTCACGGTTTCGCCGTAGCCTGTCCAGTCGCGGTAGATATCTTGGTTCTTCTCATTGGCATCAATCACGAACAAGAAAGCAAAGGTGGTGAAACGAACAACCGACGTATTCGGGTGATCGTCCAACCACTGCGCGAAGTAACGCTTCAAGTGTGCGCGACATTCTGGGTGGTACGGGTCAAGACTGCGGATCTTGTCACCCGTCCAACCGTTGGTCAGTGCGTTGTACATCGACACACTGTCCCATACCTGACGTACCATGACAGACGCGGTGTATTCATGGAATGGCGTGGTGTCACGCACCACAATAGTGCCGTTCTCAGCCACAAAATCCCACTGCTCAACCGGTACCACGTCATTGGTGGTACGGTTACGCACTTCCCAGTGTTGTTTCGGGTTGCTGTTATCGTCCAGTTCGTATTTCTCGACACAGTAGCCCTGCAGCGGGTGGATCACCAACTCGGTTGCCATCGCCGTTAACGGGAATGATGACAAGTATTTACGGTGAAGGTACTCAGGGTGCGCTTTCGCGTAAGCCTGATCGGCGCGAACGATACACAATACCGAATAAATATCGCAATCTTGCTCTGCCAATGAATCTGGCATGGTGGTGCCGTCACTGTCACGTAGGGCATCAGCCTGCCAACGTTTGTACAGATCCAATACCACTTCTTCCTGTCCCACTTCCACTGGAAGTGTCATGTGTCCTTGCGTTGTGTGTGCCATGCTAATTCTCAAACCTCGATAGCCAGTTGTACGTCTTCGCGCTTAATGCCTTGGGTTGGCAAACCTGTGTCGTAATCACGCACGATAGGTGCAACACCGTCTGCCGGACGTGGACGGAACAGCCCCATCCATTCTCTTTCTTTTTCAGGGCGCCATGGTCGGCATGCCCACTCAAACGTGCGGAAGGTATCGCGAATATGATCCATATACGCCAGCAGCTCATCGTGAAGCTGGTTACGCACGTCAATGTAATCTGGGTGTTCAATCAGGTTGTGGACTTCGGCACGGTCGTTCACACGATCGTACAGTTCATCCGTGCCCAGCAAGTTGATCACCAACTTATGGGTGTCGGTGATCCAGCCACGCACCGGAATGAAACCACCGTTCGAGTCGTGTTCCACTTCGTAGCGGTTAAATTCCACCATCACACCGTTAAACTCACGCTCAGTCGGTGTGTCTTCCAACAAATCATTGCCCGGCATGATTGGCGGTTGTTCAATGCTGGCCAGCTTCATGATGGTCGGCATAATGTCGATGTGGCTCACCGGACGATCAATCACGGTACCGGCTTTTTCGCCGTCAGTGTTTTTGATGATCAGCGGGATATTGGTGATTTCGTCGTACACCGCTGCACCTTTGCCCCACAGTTTGTGGGCGCCGTTCATCTCACCGTGATCGGAGGTGTACACAATCCAGGTGTTCGCCAACTCAGTCTCATCCAAGTGGCTCAATACGCGGCCAATCTCTTCATCGACAAAATCGTTGCAACCAAAGTACAGCGGGTTGATGAAGTACTGCGAGCCGACACCTGCACCTTTGGCGTGTGACCATAAACGGTGATGCAATGGCTTGCTTGCCAAGTCATCAAACGCCGCTTCACCCAAATCAAATTTGAAGTCTTTGAACTTCTCCACATGCTTCGGTGGGCATGTGAACGGATGGTGTGGTTCGTCATACGACAACACCAACAAGAACGGTTTTTCTTCTACGCGGTGCTGCTCAATGAACGTCAAGCCGCGGTTAGTAATACGGTGACCCCACGTAAAGTCCGCTTTGATCTCGTGCGCTTCCAACTCCGCAGGGCTGTTCAGGCCACGGCGCCACAAGGTGATCTCTTCTTCGGTTAATTCGTTGAGGTAGTTGACCCCGTCGTACCAGAAATCAGGATGCCAGCCAGGAGGACAGTTGCCCGTCCCGAAATAATCGTGGCCATCTAAGTGCCATTTACCGATGTAACCGGTGTTGTAACCTTCCGCTTGGAAGATCTGCCCCATGTGACGAATGTTGGTGCCCAGCGCAAGGTTATTGGTCCATGCGCCGCTTTGGTGCGAATACATGCCCGTGAACAAACCGGCACGCGCTGGCGTACACAGTGGACACGTGGTGTAAGCGCTATCAAAACGCACACCGGTATCCGCCATGCGATCCAAATGTTGGGTATCTGTTGCCTGACCGGAGTAGCGCTCAACCACGTTCGCGCCCTGGCTGTCGGTCATGATCAGGATGATGTTAGGTGCCTTTTTCATTGCCAACGCCTTACCAGAAGAAGTGACGGTAACCGTGAGCACGCATCAGCGCCTCAAGGTAGTAGTAATCGCCGTACGGCAACATGTTGTCGCACAGACCCACTTTCACGAACGATGCGCCATTGGCCAGCAAGCCTTCCGCTTGTTCGTTGTCACACAGGTCACAGCTGTTCATCAGCCCTTGTAACAGGTACAAGCCCCAATCACTGAACTGTGCCGCTTCTTCCAGCAACTGGGCACGTTGTGCGTCATCACGCGGCAACAACTCGGCTTTGTCTTCCAAGGCTTGTGCAATCAACAGGAAGCCTGCCGCCGTGATCGCCCCGGCTGAGCTGTCTTTGTACTGAATTTCATCAGCAGGCAGGCGGTAGTCCCACACTGGCACACCGTCTGGCGTGATCACGTCAGCAGCAAAACGCGCGACTTTCTTGGCCAGATTCAGGAAGTTATCGTCTTTGGTGTACAAATACGTTTGCGCGTAACCGTGGATCGCCCACGATTGACCACGCGCCCAGCATGATTCATCGGCATACCCTTGGAAGGTTTCGCCTTTCACGGGGGTTTGGTAAATCGGATCAAAGTTGTACGAGTGATAGGTTGAGTAGTCGTCACGCACAATGTGCTTGGCCAACGTTTCGCTATGGCGGATCGCCACTTCACGGTAACGCGGTGCACCCGTCACTTCAGCTGCCCAAAACAGCAATGCGGTGTTTTGCAGCGAGTCGATGATGGATTTGCCTTGGATCACGTCTGGCTTTTCCAACGCCAGCGGATGGGTATCGTTCCACGCCACAATGTAGCCGCCCACTTTACGGAAACGGTGGATCAAGTGATCCGCCGCACGCAGCGCCATCATTTTAGATTCTTCGCACCCGGTCAGTTTGTATTCTGCCACGCAGCTCAAGCTGTACTGGAAGCCCAAATCATGATCCAACCAGAACGGGTCAAGCAGCATGTTGGCGAAGTAGGATTTACGCAGTTTTGCGCTGTTTTTGAATTGTTCATCCGCCGTCGTCTGGTAGCACAACCAAAGCTGGCCCGCCCAGAAAGACGAGACCCAGTCAAACGCCCCACAATGGGTCCAACTGAAATCCGCATTACCAATTTTTGGATTGCGCTCCCCAATGCGAGGAATATTGCGTTTAATGGTCGCCATCACCTTGGGTAGATGATCCAGTACGCGTTTCTTATCAAGCTCACCCGGCAATGGGGGTAAAGCAATAAACTCATTCATGTGCTACTCGCCAATAATCAATCAAGCATCATGCAAACAATGGGAAAGGGTATGAAGGGGATTTTACGCAAGCTGAAGGCAAAAAAAATAGCTCAAAATCACAAAAAGTAAA
Source organism: Photobacterium japonica (assembly GCF_050337005.1). Lineage (NCBI taxonomy): Bacteria > Pseudomonadati > Pseudomonadota > Gammaproteobacteria > Vibrionales > Vibrionaceae > Photobacterium > Photobacterium japonica. The sequence goes on from NZ_JAKJSN010000054.1 coordinate 14,558, forward strand.
ACATTGTTTCAAATAAAAAGAATTACAATTCCAATCGAACACCTACGCAAGATAATACCTCCACATCACAATACGAAGGCATAAAAAAGGCCAGCTATACAGCTGGCCTCTCTCGGTATAAAGCAGAGAATTAGCGCGCGAGCCAGCCGCCATCAACCGCCAGTGTATAGCCGTTAATGTACGCCGCCGCAGGCGATGCCAAGAACACCGCTGCGCCACCCACATCGGCAGAGGTGCCCCAGCGGTTCGCTGGAATGCGCTCACGAATGGCTTTTTCACGCACTTCATCGGCACGCAACGCTGCAGTATTGTCTGTGGCCATGTAACCTGGGGCAATCGCATTCACGTTAATGTCTTTTGACGCCCATTCGTTAGCAAGTGCACGCGTCAAGCCCATTACTGCACTCTTAGACGCCGTGTAAGAAGGCACACGAATACCGCCTTGGAATGACAACATAGAGGCAATATTGACGATTTTACCGCCATTTCCTTGCTCTTCAAATACACGGGCCGCCGCCTGAGACATCATGAACACCGCTTTGATGTTGATGTTCATCACGTCATCCCAATCGCTCTCGCTAAAGTCGATAGCGTCTTCGCGGCGGATAATGCCGGCATTGTTCACCAAAATATCAATGTGGCCGTGCACCGCTTTCGCCTGTGCAATCACATCATTCACCACCGACGATTGACTCAGGTCTGCAGTAATATTGAAAAACGCCTGACCGGTTTCAGCAATCAGTTCAGGGGTATTACCTGCATCGGCATAGTTCACACCAATAATGTCAGCCCCTGCTTGTGCAAGTGCCAACGCCATGCCTTGACCTAAACCCGTATTACAACCGGTGACAATAGCGACTTTCCCTTCTAGCCTAAAAGCATCAAGAATCATTTTGAAACCCTGTTTTAATTTTTTAAACCCAAAGCAATGATATAACTAACTGGCACAATATCAAGAAAATAAAACGCCATTTCAGTGTGCTGATCGCATTTTCTGATATGCGTCACATGCCATTATTGCGCCTGTTTATAATGCACGGTGTCACTGACCGCTCGCAGACGCTCTGCCGCTTGCTCTGGGGTTAAATCACGCTGTGATTCCGCTAACATTTCGTAACCGACCATAAACTTACGCACGCTGGCAGAACGCAACAACGGCGGATAGAAACAGGCATGCAATTGCCAATGGGCGATATCTGTCCCCTCTTCTGCGTTTGGTGCACCGTGCCACCCCATCGAATACGGGAAGCTGCACTGGAACAGGTTGTCATAACGGGTGGTCAACTTTTTCAGCGCTACCGCTAAATCAGCCTGTTGGTCGGCATCAAGCTCTGTTAAACGATGCACCTTCGCTTTGGGTAATAATAAGGTTTCAAACGGCCACGCCGCCCAAAACGGCACAACTGCGACCCAATGCTCTGTCTCCACCACAACGCGCTCCTGTAACGCCAGCTCACGCTGCACGTAGTCATGCAATAAAGACGACCCATACTTCTGGTAATAGTCACATTGGTGGCGATCTTTACTCGCGACTTCGGTTGGGATAAAACTGTTAGCCCAAATCTGTCCGTGTGGGTGCGGTTGCGAACACCCCATGGTTTCACCTTTGTTCTCAAATACCTGCACCCATAAGTAACGATCACTCAGGGCGTTTTGTTCCGTGATCCACGTTTCAACCACTTGGCATAGCTCAGCGTGGCTCAGTTCAGGCAGAGATTTACTGTGATCCGGCGAGAAACAAATCACGCGAGCTTCACCGCGTACCCCTTCCATTTGCATCAAGGGGTCGGCTTTTTCCACCACCAGCGGCGTGATGTGATTCAAGGCAGCAAAATCATTCTGGAACACAAAGGTGCCCGTGTACTGTGGATTCACTTCCCCTGAAATACGGGCATTGCCCGCACACAGGTAACAGTCAGGATCGTGCGAAGGCAATACCGCTTGGGATACCGCTTCTTGCTGTCCGCTCCACGGACGCTTGGCGCGGTGCGGTGACACCAACACATAATTCCCCGTCAAGGGATTGTAACGGCGGTGGGGATGTTCTGTGGGATCAAACGTTATTGGATTCATTGTTTTTATTTTCCGTCATATATTATCGAGACAACGCATAAATCGTTTTATTCTTCATACCCTTGCGGGTTAGCAATTTGCCAATGCCAGGTATCTTGCGCCATTTTGAATACGTCATGTTTCGCCTTCCAGCCGAGCTCTTGCTCGGCTTTATCGGTGGCCGCCCAACATTCGGCGATGTCACCCGGACGACGCGGACAAAATTCATAATCAATACTGCGACCAGACGCGGCTTTAAACGCATCCAGCATGTCCAACACACTGGTGCCTTGACCGGTACCCAAGTTGTACACGTGTAACCCGGCTTCGCCGCCTTTGCGATCCAGCGCCGCAATATGGCCATCCACCAAGTCGATCACGTGGATATAATCACGCACCCCAGTGCCATCAGGGGTCGGATAATCATGACCAAACACAGACAGGTGCGAACGACGTCCCACCGCCACTTGGGCGATATATGGCATCAGGTTATTCGGGATCCCTTTCGGATCTTCACCCATCAACCCGGAGGCGTGTGCCCCGACCGGATTGAAATAACGCAATAGCGTGATACTCATGTCCGGTTGCGCATGTTGAATATCACGCAGACACTCTTCCACCATCAACTTGCTGCGCCCATACGGGTTAGTTGCTTGAGTCGGGAACGCTTCCGTGATCGGCACACTGGCCGGATCGCCGTACACGGTGGCCGACGAACTGAAAATCAGGCTTTTCACTCCGTGCGCTTGCATCGCTTCCACCAAACGCAACGTGCCATTCACGTTATTGTCGTAATAGGTCAGCGGCTTTTCGACCGACTCCCCGACCGCTTTCAAACCGGCAAAGTGAATCACCGCATCAATGTTGTGCTGCGTGAAAATGCGATCCAGTAACTCACGGTCACGAATATCGCCCAGATAGAAGGTCGGTGAACATTCCGTCAATGACTCAATACGAGAAAGCACCAAGGCACTGCTGTTGTGCAAGTTGTCGAGAATAACGGGCTGATAGCCTGCTTGATGCAAGGCCACACACGCGTGGCTGCCGATGTAACCACAGCCGCCGGTAACTAAAATGGTTTTCACTCAACGATCCTCTGGATTGGGGTATGAATGTGGGTATGAGTTGGTGTGTGGGCAGAAGAATGGGCATCGCTTTGATCTAATGCTTTGATCGCCTGCTGCACATTGGTGTAGAAGGTCATGGCAGAGAAGGTCTGCCCAAATCCACCGGCATGCAATGCCAGCTTAGGGCGAGACTTGAAATAGCAAAAATAGATCTGCTGTTGATTGCGTTTCACCAAATCTGCCAGCATCTGTGCGCCGGTGTAATCAATGAAATTGATCCCACGGCCAAAAATAATCAGATGTTTCGCGGTCGACGCTTGTAGGCTCTTTTGCAAATACTGGGTGGAGCCATAGAAAATCGAGCCATTGATACGCAATATTTCCGTGTCTGCCTGCAGAGCTTCTGGCACGTTATAGGCACGAGGATCCAACTGTTCGATCTGCGGGCACGAGGTTTTACGCAAATAGAAAAACAAGGAAATCAACATACCGACGTAAATGGATAGCTCTAAGTGCAGCACCAAGGCGGCAATGAAGGTCGCCACTAATACCAAGGCTTCTTTTTTGTCATGGGCCAGAATGTCTCGAATGTGGTGAAGGTCGATCAGGTTATAGGACACCACAAACAGGATCCCCGCCATGCCCGCAATCGGGATGTACGCGGCATACTGGGCGAAGAACAGCAAAATGATGGACAAAAACACCGCTGCAAAAATGGCGGCACACGGGGTTTTTGCGCCACTGGTGTAGTTCACGCCACTGCGGGTAAACGAACCAGACGAGACATAACAAGAGAAAAAGGCACCGACAATGTTCGACATCCCCTGCCCGATAAACTCTTGGTTGGATTCAATCAGCTGGCCGGATTTCATGGCCACAGAGCGGGCAATGGAAATGGCTTCTACTAAGCCCAATAACGCCACGGCTAAAATGCCCATCGCCATTTTTTCGATGCTCACGACATCGGCTGCCGGCAAGGAAAAGACCGGTAAACCGCTTGGCATCGCGCCAACCAAAGCCACATCCCCCAGCACCAAGCCCAGCAGCGTCGCCAGGATCATCGCGCACAACATGTTTGGCAGTTTCGGCAGGTAACGTTTGATCAGCAAACACGTCACAATGGTCGTGCCGCCAATCAACAGGCTATTCATATCGACATCCGCGATCCCCGCCAGCGTTAACTGCAGGTTATCCAATGCAGTACTGCCACTGGCGACATCCAAGCCCAATAAATGTTTTAACTGGCTAACGGCAATCACAATCGCAGCGCCAGCGGTAAAGCCCAACACCACCGAATGGGAAACAAAATTCACCACGGCACCAAACCGCAGCAGTCCCATGATCAATTGCACCACACCGGCACACAAGGTGAGCGTTAACGCGAGTTGGATAAAAAGCGGTGAACCGGGCGCCGCAAACTGGCTGACGGTGGTAAACACAATGACTGACAGGGCGGCTGTCGCCCCAGAAATCAAATGAAACGAAGAACCAAACAAAGCGGCAATCACCGCAGGCACAATACAGGTATACAAACCGTATTCCGCTGGCATGCCAGCGATCATCGCATACGCGACGCCCTGTGGCAGCACAATGATGGCACCGGTCAGGCCAGCGATCACATCAGCACGCAAATCTTGTCGGGTGATCGTGGGTAGCCAACGTAAAAAGGGAAAACACGCCATCATGAACGGTGGCAGCATAACTTTTTGCATAGTGTTGCTCGTCATACTGAGAGTGATAAAAGGAAAAATGGCGGTGCGCCACGTTAATGCGAGCGTTGAGTTTCAGCCCTCGCATCAGCACACCACCGACAACATGCCTTTGTCTGTAACGGCAGCCGCTTATTACTGCAGTGCAGCAACCGCTTGGCGCACTAAACGGCCAATTTCATCCCAGTTTTGTGCATCAATCAGATCACCCGGTACCATCCATGTACCACCACACGCGGCAACACAGGATTGTGCAAGGTACTGACCGATATTGTTTTCACTGATCCCACCGGTTGGCATAAAGGTCATCGGGTACACCGCTGACAGTGACTTCAACATCGCGATACCGCCCGACGCTTCTGCCGGGAAGAATTTCACCATGCGTAATCCCATGCTGTACGCTTGATCCACGGTGCTTGGGTTATTGGTACCCGGTACTACCGGCATGTTCTTTTCTAGGCAGTACGCCACCACGTCTGGGTTAAACGCTGGCGTTACAATGAAGTTCACACCCGCTTCAATGGATTCATCCACCTGCGCTTTGGTTAACACGGTGCCAGAGCCAATCAGCATCTCTGGGTAGGCTTCTCGCATGCGGCGGATGGCTTCTCCGGCGGCAGCGGTACGGAAGGTCACTTCCGCACATGGCAACCCGTTTTCAATCAACGTTTTCGCCAGCGCAACGGCATGGTCGGCATCCTTGATGGCGATGACCGGTACCACTTTCATTGCTTTTAATTGCTCGGCGAGCTGTAACGTACAAGACATTTCACTATTCCTTATTACTGTCAGTAAGAGGGGGTAGGCAACAACGCATCAGGCATTGCTGACATGGGAATGATGGCACCACGATGCGTGATCACCGTGCCCGCTAAGCGGTGACCCGCACGTGCCGCATGGGTTTCGTCATACCCTTTCAGGCGATATGCTAGGTAGCCGGCATTGAAAGCATCCCCGGCTGCCGTGGTATCAATCACGCCATTAACGGGTTGCGGGGCGACCATGATCACTTGACCATGCGTATGAATACGGCAAGCCTCTGCGCCACATTTCACCACCACTTCTTTCACACCTAGCGCGGCTACGCGTTCAGCGGTGACTTGGGCTGATTCGTCACCAAACAACAAGGCTTCATCATCATGGGTCAACAACGCCATATCCGTTAAGGCATACATCGCGTTATAAATCGATTGGGTTTCAGCTGGCGAACACCAGAGTGCAGGGCGGTAATTGGAATCAAAGCAGATCAACTTGCCGATAGCGCGCAAACGCGACAGCACACCCAGTAAGCGCTCAACATTGGCCGCCGACTGAATGCCTAAGGTGATCCCGCTAAGATAAATCATGTCGAACTGACTCAGCGCGGCGTACAAGGCTTCATCATCCACATTATCCAGCCAGAATCGCGCCGCGGAATTATCACGCCAGTACGAGAAACGGCGCTCCCCGTCAGGATCGGTTTCAATCAGGTATAAGCCGACATTTTTATCCGCCAACTGCAACACATGCGACATATCGACACCCTGTGCCGCGCACTGATCGATGATCTCTTGGCTGATCGCATTTTGACCGAATGCGCTAAAGTAAGACGCCGAGATCACCGCCTCTGGCGCTGCTTGCATTGCTTCTACTGGCATTGCGCCGACTCGCGACACATAAATCGCCGTGTTCATGGTGTCGCCACCAAAGCCACGTCCCAGTTGCTGCGACTGGATCTCGACCATGCATTCGCCGATCACCGCAATTTTTTTCACTTCCATATTCAAGTTCCACCACGCGTTTTTCTAAATTATATTCCTTGAATATAAAATATGAAACGTGGTTTTGAATTTTGAATGTGATAATTGAAATTTTGTGACGGGAGTAGTGAAACTGCGTTTCAAAAATTTATTTACACGATACTTCTCGGCTATGATGTAGGCATCGGTTATGCACCACCGCATAACAACAGCAGAATGCGAAAGTGAGAAAAGAATGATGAACGTAAGACAATCCATCCATAGCAATCACGCCAAACAACTTGATACTACTGGCCTGCGTGAAGAGTTTCTGGTTGAAGAGATCTTCACCGCAGATGCTATCACCATGACCTACAGCCACATTGACCGCATCATTTTCGGCGGCATCATGCCGGTTGAAACCGGTCTGGAATTGGCGGCTGACTACGGCAAAACACTGGGTGTGAGTTCTTTCCTTGAGCGTCGTGAAATTGGTTTTATTAACATTGGTGGTGCAGGCGTGATCCACGTTGATGGTGTGGATTATGAGATCAATCACCGTGAAGCACTGTACGTGGGTATGGGCGCTAAAGAAGTGGTATTCCGCAGTGTTGACGCGGCGTGCCCAGCGAAGTTTTACTTTAACTCTGCCCCTGCGCACATGACCTACCCAACCAAGAAAATCACACAAGAAGAAGCTTCGCCAGTGACATTGGGCACAGCGGCGGAATCTAACGTACGTACTATCAACAAATACATCGTGCCTGACGTGTTGCCAACGTGCCAGTTGGTAATGGGTCTGACACAATTGCATGAAGGTAGCCTATGGAACACCATGCCATGCCACACGCACGAGCGTCGCATGGAAGTGTACCTATACTTCAACATGACTGAGAACACGAACGTGTTCCACATGATGGGTGAGCCAACAGAAACGCGTCATATCATTGTCCGCAATGAACAAGCTGTGATTTCACCAAGCTGGTCAATTCACTCTGGCGTCGGCACCTCTGCTTACACCTTTATCTGGGGCATGGTCGGTGAGAACCAAGTGTTCAATGACATGGACCACGTGGCAATGCAGGATCTTCGTTAATTTAGCTTGGCCGCTAATAAATTAACACTGAAATAATAATAAACTCCTTTCTTGAATATCCCATTTGGGTGCTGTTATCAGCACCCTTTTTTATTTCTGAGCAATTACGTTATTATTTCATCGGCATCAACCATTTAATTAGCACGTATTATTCGTGCGTCATGCTTTCTGTTTATATATCAGGATACCCCTCATGCTGTTCAATGACATCACCGCGCAATTTTTCTCTGGGGCACAACTGTTTGGTTATCTCAGTTTCGTTCTGGGGGTACTGACGTTTTATCAGAAAAATGATCGCCGCTTAAAAATGCTGATGTTGCTGCTGACCCTCAATCATGCAGTACACTTTGCCCTACTCGGTGCGGTCGCGGCCTGTGCCAGTGCTTTGCTTTCGCTGCTGCGTACCAGTGTTTCTCTGTATACGCGTTCACACCGTGTTGCTTACGGATTTATGCTCGCGGGAGCGTTGATGGGTTATTGGGTAGCAGACACGCCTGCGGATATGCTGCCGATTTTTGGCACCACCATCGGTACGTACGCGTTGTTCTGTTTACAAGGCATTGTCATGCGTTTCGCGTTTTTGGTCGGCGGGGCGTGTTGGTTGGCTAACAACTTCATCATCGGCTCCATCGGCGGTACCGCGTTAGAAGCCTTGTTGATGAGTGTGAATGTGCTGACGATATGGCGTCTGTGGCGGGATAGAGCGGCAGTATGTTAAATCACAGCCGCCCTTTATTATCTCTTTAAATCATTAACTCGCTTTCCCTTGCCACTTATCCACCACCAGCGCGGCGATCAAATCCCCCTCCACGTTCACGGCGGTACGGAAGGTATCCAGCGGGCGTTCAATGATCAACAAGATCGCAATGGCTTCCAGTGGAATACCTGCGGCCAGCAATACCAACTGCATGCCCGACATCGAGCCTGATGGCATACCCGGTGCGCCCACTGACGACACCATCGCCATGATGAAGATCATCACCAGCCCGGTAGTCGTTAAATCGATCCCGAACAACTGCGCCAAGAAAATCGCGGCCACACCTTCAAACAGTGCGGTACCGTCCATGTTCATCACGGAGCCTAATGGCAATACCATGCTGCTGGTTGACGGCGAGACACCCAGTTTTTCCTCTGCGGCTTGCATCGCTAAAGGCAAGGTTGCGGCACTGGAAGAGGTCGCAAACGCCATCGCTAGCGGGGCAGAAATGGCTTTAAAGAGTGTAATCGGACTGATGCCCGTTGCGATTTTTGCGATACTTGGCAATACCACCACACCGTGAAACAGGGTCAGTACAAATACCAGCAAAGCAAACATCGCCAACTGACCAAACAAGGCTTCGCCGCCAGTCAGTGAAAACTCAAAGATAATGGCAAAAATGGCCAACGGTGACAGACGCACAATGCCGTGTACCAAGGTATTGATGCCTTTATTCAGGCCGTTAATCACCTCAAACAACGGATGCTTTTCCGGTAAGGCCACCAGCAGTGAAATGCCCATCATGAAGGCGAACACCACAATGGCCAGCAAGTTACCATTGGCAATCGCCGCAACGGGGTTCACTAACGCCATGCTGAAGATTTTGCTGACAATCGCGCCACCGTTAGCGGCATCTTCGCTGATCAGTGTCACACCGTCTGACACTGGCACCGATTGCATCAAGGGTTGCCAAGGCGGCAACAATAACGAAGCCCCCAAGCCTAAGCTAATGGCGATCAGGGTCGTCATGGTATAGAACACGATTGTCCGGCCACCCAATGTTTTCAATCGAACCGTCGAGCCGATGTTGGTGATCCCTTCAATCAGTGACAGCAACACCATCACGCCCACCACCATTTTCAACAAGCCGATATAACTGGTTTTGCCCAGCATCAACAATTGATACCAGCCTTGCTGACTCAACGCATCGTGCGTTAATGCAGTTGGTGCAGCCACCCACGACAAAAGAGAGGCAAACAACCAGGCACTGGCAGCAGCCAGCAGAAGTTGAAGAGGTAAAGAGCGACGCAGTTTTTGCCACATAACGTTTTGCCACATAAGCGCGGTTCCATCAGAAAAAACAGGATCGGGTGACACACACGTGCCACCCGTTATCATTATTAAATTTTGCTATATATAGGAATGAAGCGAGTCCAAGACTTAAGACTGGTTGCCTTTGTAGTACGGATTCAACAAGCATTTGATCCGCTTTAGCATCACCAAGGCCGTCACACGCCCCCAACCAAATAAAATACGTTGGTGTAAACGGAAGATCGTGTCATACAAATTGCGAACTAAGCGGCCGCGCAACACGAGCTTGTCATGCATTAAGGCACCCACGGCGTAATCATGACCAAGCGCCACCACCATACCGCCATCATTAAAGATAAACGGCTTCAACGTTTTGCCTTTCAGCAGACGTTTAAATTGAGCGGCCAAATGCCCTGCCGCCTGATTCGCCGCTTGCGCACGCGGTGGCACAAATGAACCGTCCGGTTGTGGGCATTCAGCACTATCGCCCATCACGAAAATCGCGTTATCAACTGTCGTTTGCAGCGTGTCATACACTTTGAGCTGATTAATACGGTTGGTTTCAAGGCCATCAAGCTGTGTTAACCAGTCAGCACATTTAATACCAGCCGCCCAAATTTGCAGATCTGCCGCCAGTACCTGATCATCCGCCGTGATCAATCGGCCTAATTCCGCACGTTGAATACGGGTGTTCGTTAATACCGTCACACCTTGTTGTTCCAACTTGCGCTGTACTTTTTCAGACATACAAGCAGGGCTTGCTGGCAATACACGGTCCGCCGCTTCAATCAGTGTGATCGAGAGTGATGCGCCATGACGATAACGTTGCAGTTTATCGCTCACTTTTGCCAACTCTGCTGCGAGCTCTACCCCGGTTGCACCCGCGCCAACAATCGACAGACGGTGCTCACCTTCGGTACGCAGCAACGGGTTAATTTGCTGCCATGCCGTTTGCGCCTGTTCCGCAGAATCAAGAAACAAGCAGTGCTCGCTCACGCCTGGGGTTTTGAAATCATTGCTCACCGCCCCCACCGCCAGTACAAGGTAATCGTAGTTCAGCGTTTCAGTACCGTTCGCCACATGATTAATGGTCAGGGTTTTCGCTTCACGATCTAACCCTGTCATGGACGCCTGAATATACTGGTAGCCATTGCAGGCAGCGTGTTGCAGATAGCTCACGGCATCCAATTCGTTATCAAATGTACCCGCAGCAATCTCATGCAAACGCGGTTTCCAGTAATGATGAGATGACGGTTCCACCAAAGTGATAGTATGTGCATCTCGACGGCCTACACTGCGCCCCAAGCGCGTCACCAACTCAAGACCCGCCGCACCACCACCTACAACAATAATATTCGACATCGTATGTCCCACCTTGCTCACGCCGCTGTCTATCGCTAAGCCACGTATCAGATTCATTTGAAAGCCCACAATGACTGCGGGATTTGATGTGGCACATTATATTGATACGAAATCAAATGATAATCCCATCAAAACTTAAATGACTTTTACGTAGCAGTAACAATAAAGGCATATGGTGGGTATCACGGCCCCTCAGAGTGATGCGCTGACTTTTCCTTGCGCTCAATCTGGTGGTTCTGAGCATTTTGTGACCGAGCACATAGTTACCCATGTTCAGCGCCGCAAAGAAAAAAGATGTTCGTGAATAATCTCGAAGTGGCTGATCACAACGCTGTGAGACGGGAAATATCGTCTAATAATGAGTTGGTCAATTTCAATATCACAACATCAAAGGAATGAACGCCATGCAAATTTCTTTCTCTAAGAAAGAACTTGGCTTACTGGTCGGGTTGGCGCTTGCCAATACCTTCAGTGGTCAGCTTCATGCGGCGACTGCCCCCATTGAATGGGTGGCCGGTCAGACCAAAGTGAGCAACGGTGACATCGTGATTTTCCAAACGAAGTGTTTCGAGGCGAAAAACAGCCCGGGCACATGGGAAACCCCGAAAGCCGGTAGCTGGTTCTGGAACAGCGCAGAATGTACTGGCGTAACGCCAGATCCGGATCCAACACCTGACCCGGACCCAACGCCGGATCCTGATCCGACACCTGACCCAGATCCAACGCCGGATCCCGATCCAACACCAGACCCTGACCCAACCACCGCTACGCCATGGGTACCAGGCCAAACCACCGTTAAAAACGGTGATGTTGTGATTTTTGAGAACGTTTGCTACGAAGCACGCAATAATCCAGGTTTGTGGGAATCGCCATCATCCAGCAGCTGGTTCTGGAGTGTCGTAGACTGCCCAGCAGGTCCTGGTCCAACACCTGACCCTGATCCTGATCCGAACCCAAATCCGGACCCCGATCCCGATCCAACGCCAGACCCAGATCCAACACCGGGTGACTTTACTATCATTCCTGATGGTAACGGCGGCTACCTCATGCCACGAGCAGAACTAACGGCTTACGAGTTCAGCCAGACCAACACGGATCTATTTAAGTCTGTACGTTCTGATATCGAAACCCGTGACAATGCGATTGTAGAAGCGGTTGCGCCATTGAAATCCAGCAACCCTGACAACGTTCAGCGTGCTGAGATGATCGTGGATGAAGCGACGTGGGAGTTCCTCTTCCCACTACGTAACGAACAATACACCTATACCCGTTTCTTACAGTCTATCGCCAAGTTCCCGGCATTCTGTCGAACTTACACCGATGGCCGTAACTCTGACGACATCTGTCGCCGCTCGCTCGCGACCATGTTTGCCCACTTCGTTCAAGAAACCGGGGCAAATGCGCCAAACTGGGAAGTCAGCCAAGGTGTACCGCGCTGGCGTCAAGGCCTGTATTACTTGCGTGAAATGTACAAGGACGAAAACGTTCAGGACATGACCTACAGCAAGTGTACCGAATGGCAAGGTGAACGTTGGCCATGTGCGACCAATAAGAGCTACTTTGGTCGTGGTGCTAAGCAGCTAAGCTGGAACTACAACTACGGGCCGTTCTCTGAAGCCATGTTTGGCGATAAGAGCGTACTGCTAGAAAACCCATCGTTGGTTGCTGACACGTGGTTGAACTTGGCGTCTGCCGTCTTCTTCTATGTGTACCCACAGCCGCCGAAACCAAGCATGCTGCACGTGATCGATGGTACTTGGCAGCCTAACGCCGCCGACAAGGCCGCTGGTATTGAGTTGGGCTTCGGTGCAACCATTCAAATCATCAACGGTGCATTTGAATGTAACAAGGGCAGTGAAGACTTCCGCGCGCAAAACCGTATCGACTACTACCAGTTGATCTCGAAAGAGCTGGGTCTGGATATCTCGGGTGAGAAATTAGGCTGTGCCAACATGAAACCATTCAACACCGATGGTGCTGGCGCGCTGATGATCACATGGGACAAAGATTGGGGCTACAACGCCAATACCCCTGGCAACAAGAGCTTTATGTGTAAGCTAGTACCTTACCAGTACGCTTACAACGCCTTGTTCCAAGGTGATTATGAGAAGTGTGTGGAGTACCACTTCGACGTACAAGCCATTGATGAAAATGGCCAAGTTATCCCTGAAGGCAAGTAGGGCTGACCCCAGCAAAGTGCCATTCTTCATGGTACAGTTGGGCTAATAAAAATGGCCATGGTTTTCACCATGGCCATTTTCTTTTTTCATTCTTTCTCTGTGTCTTTCGCACTCGTCAACCGGCTTACTCGTCGACCGCTTCCTTACTCGTCAACCGCTTCATAGGTGTCTTTCATTTCAGCAGGCGCGATACCATAGCCACTCTCTGCTAGATACCCGTCTTTATACACCGTCATCCCTTGCGCATTCCACTCTACGGCTATCACGGCCGTTTCACCGTCTTGGCTACCCAACAAGGTCAACAGTTCTGGAGTGATCGGGATTGCCTTAATGGTTTTAACCCGCTTAAACGGCATAAAGGTATCAAACATAGGCAGATCACCGTACGTATCCCGCCATGTGGTTTTCGGGACTAACCATTCATTGTAAACCGCCCCACTGACCGGTTTGGGCGCACGGGCAATCACCACGTCTTCTGTGATGGTATTTTCCGTTTCCAGCGTCGGTTTACCGTCTTTGCCAGCCACATAGGTCGGCAGGCTACGTCCGAGTTCGGCCTTGTGGGCCAAACGTCCAAACGTTACCGCTTTCTTTCGGTATTCCTGCGCGCCCTCAAACGCCACCATCACCTGTGGGATGGCTTGAAACGTCACGGGCGTGCTGTCTGTCGCCGCCCATGCACTCAGGGTCGGCATCAGCAGTAAACTCAGGGCAAAAGCGGTTTTTTTCATGCTCTTTTTCAACGCTATCTACATCACTTAATTATATTTCTATCTATATAGAGTAATACGAAGTGACCGTAAGAGGAAAGCTTTCCTCACATTCGCGTTCCACGCTTACTGCATTTTTGCTTGTGCGATTTCCCCTTCTAACTCATTGAGCAAAAGGATCACCGTATCGGCCGCACGCTCCATCATCGCGATATATTTTACGCCTTGGGCTTCATTGCCCTGCGCATAAGCCTGCAACGCTTGCTTGCCATAGTTATGGACTTGCGCATGCGGGGTTTCTAATTGTTGATAAGACGGACACTGTGAAAACAAGTGTTTACCCCGCCCCTGATAATACCATTGCCCCAAACGGCACTGCTGATGCCCCGCCACACTGCCATCGGCAAAATCACGGTCACGAATTTTTTGATAAATGGCGATTTTCCACACCACGTGATCCAACTGCACAAGGCGCAGGAAAATCGCGGAATAGCTTTGATCCACCAGGTTATACAGCATATCTGTGTTGTGCAGCAAAGTGGTGACAATGTCGACCAACTCGGTAATTTTGTCATGCAAAATGGCACACTGCGCTTCAATGTATTCCGCACCTTGGTGACACTCCTGCGTATTATTGCTAATGGCGCTCACACCACTTTCAATCTGTCCTGCCGCCTCACTGGCACTCAATGCCAATTTACGTACTTCATCAGCCACCACGGAAAAACCACGGCCATAATCGCCAGCACGGGCAGCCTCAATCGCAGCATTCAATGCGAGCAAGTTGGTCTGCTCTGACACACGATTAATGGTGATCACAAACCGGCTAATGTCGTCTGCACTCAGACGTAGGGTATCCAGCGAGTCTCCACTGCGGTTGATCTGCACAATCAGACCTTGCAGCGTTTGGCGAAAGCTTTCTAGTATCGCGATACCGTCGCGATTTTCTGCCACATGCTGGTCTAAATGCACTTTCAAATGATCCGCCGCCATGGCGATATGGGTACGGATATGCTCAATGGGTGACAGCGAACTCAGTAAACTGTCCAAATAGAGTCGCTGAGTGCGCAGATCTTGATCCGCATCTGCTGCCACCGACTGTAATTGCCCACACTCACCTTGCGCCAGTGCTAATGCGGATTTTAACTGCGCAATTTCTTCTGCTTGCTGCGCCAACAGCGGCGCGTGATCTTCAGTTTTCTTGAAAAAGGTAAATCCAAACATAACGCTGATAATCCCTTAAAAAAGACAGCCCAACACCGCCCTATAGCCCAGTTTGTGTGGTTGAGGAGAGCCCGAATGATATATTCCCAATAGGCATCTCGCATTATTGGGAATATATCATCTTGCAGAAAATGGTCGCCATCTTATACACGTTTCACGCCGTGTCAAAGCAATATCTCTATGCATATCAACTCATTAGTCGGTTCTATCTCTATATCGGCAGCACAAGGAATATCTTTTTGATATTTATCAACAAATCAATAAATAACATAACAACAATGTAAATAATAAGCGCATACTGAATATTCCCCCGCGACCTCAATGGGAGGTAATACCATGCCATCGATAACCCAAAAGCCTGAAAACGGACAGTCGTACACCGCCGTGGTGTCTCGTTCGGTAGCACCACTGACGTGGTGTATGCATGCCATGACACTCATGCCGATTGCGCATTTGGCGGTAGGTATTCCCGTGTGGGGGGTATTATTTGTTGGCTCCCTCCTCTACGTCGTCGGGTTAGCCTGCTTTGCACTTTCTTGGATATTGCCGTTTGATGCGCCCCATGCGCTAGCGATGACCTACACCGTCATCGGCAAAGGGGTCATTGGCAGCACATTATATTCCGGCTGGCCATTACCCTTAATGAGCATGATCCCGCTGTTGTATGGCATAGGATTATTGGGGTTAAAACGGCGTTATCGTCAGACCTCGCTGGCCGCTTGGGTCGGCTATGACATCGACACCTTGTGGCGTGCCGCGTGGATATCACTGTGCACGATCGTTATTGCACTCATCCTGCAGATGGGCACAGACAGCGCGATGTGGCTGTCTGGTGGCGTAACGAGTGGGTATTTGCTGCTGCGGGTAGCCCGCTTTTACCTGCCTTGGCGTCACTATCTTAACAGGCCGCCTATCAAGCCGGTAAACGCAACGGCTGAGGGCCGCGGACTTGGTTGATGATCAATTCACGGAACCAGCGGTGGCTGTGGTCAAAATCAAAGTGCTTATGCCACATCAATACGTAGCAACCAGAGTGCATATCAATCGGCACATCGATACGTTTTAACGCGTGGTTACCAATCATATAGTCGATGTATTTCGCGGGGGCGCAAAGGATCAGATCGCTGTGCTCACACAAATCCATCGCAGATTGGAAATCGGTTAAATTGACCGCGATATCGCGTTTCAGGTGTTGCAGATCCAGCACATCATCCAGCAGCCATTGATCAATGCCGCCAAACACCACCTGCAAATGGCGGTACTTCAGAAAGGTTTCAATATTCCACGGCTCTTGCAGCAAAGGGTGATCATTTCGCACCAAACAAATGGCGTGATCACGCACTAACTCAACATAGTTTAACGCGTCGGGAATATTCCCAATATGCCATTTCGAGCGTGGATCCCATTCCCAGCAACTTATCGCCATATCAATTTCACAGCGCAGCAGCTGATCTAAACTGTCCCGTCGCCATGTTTTCGCGTTAATGCTCACTTTCGGTGCTTCGCTCAGCACCGCGGGCATAAAGTAGGGGTACGTTAATGAATACGCGGTTTCCACCATATGCAGGTGAAATATCCGCTCACTGTCATGGGGCTCAAAATGGCTGGGGCGGGTAAAGTGCTCTAGCCCCTGTAACACTTTTCGCAATTCTGGCGCCAGTTGTTTCGCGCGGGGCGTAGGACGCAAACCGTGGGATGTTCGCTCAAACAGCGGATCATTAAACACCTCACGCAATTTCGCAAGCTGCTTACTCACCGCCGACTGGCTAAGGTGTAAACGTGCTGCTGCTGCCGTGACACTTTGCTCTTCCAGCAACACATCCAATACATTCAGTAAATTATAATCAAACCGTGACACCCGCCACTCCCTCACACCACTCGCTCAGAATGCGCGGAGTGTAGCGCGCCACGCTCTGCGGATGCAAGTTACTCAGGCAAGGTCATGATAACCCGTGTCCCGCCGCTTTCACTGTCAGTGATCACTAACTGACCACGGTGCAAACTGACGATTTGGCTGACAATCGACAACCCTAACCCATGGCCGCCAGACTGACGATCACGCGCACTGTTGACCCGATAAAACGGTTGCAGCACGTTCTCTCGTTCAGACGCCGGAATGCCACACCCATCATCATCAATTTGGATCACCAACGCACCGGCTTGCCTTTCCACCGTCACGGTAATTTCACTATCAGCATAACGGCTGGCATTGCGGATCAGGTTCGACACCGCCCGTGAGATATGGTGCGCATCCAGCACCCACAAACACGGCGAAGGGCACGTCAAATTCACGCTCGGCACCATACCATCTGCCGGTTGTGTCACCAGTGATTTTTGGCATTGGCTGACGGTGTGATCCAACAACTCGGCCACATCGACCGTTTTCAATGACAGCATGATCCCCGCGGATAACGAGGAACGCTCCATCTTGGCGTAATACAGCAACTCTTCAATCAACGCTTCCAATTCATCCATATCATCATGAATACCCGCAATATAACTTTGCTGCTGAGAAGAGAGATCTGACGTTTCAAGCAAATCCAATTGGCATTGCACGCGAAAAATAGGGGTACGCAATTCATGCGCGATGGCGTTAGATAACTGTTTATGACTGGCAATCAAGGCACCAATTTTATCGGCCATGTGGTTAAAACGCAGATTGAGCCGCCCAAGACGATCCCGAGGATGCTCAGAGGCGCGGGCATGAAAATCCCCTTCTGCGAAGGCCAAGGTCGCGCGTTCTAACTGATTAAAACGGCGTGCCAGCAGGCGGATCATCAAGGCGCTGTAGAGGGCAAATGTGAACAAGAATGACAGCCATAGGATCACCAGTTGTGTCTCGGCATGCTGCCAAATCGACGCCGTTTCATCAGGGGCGAGGTAATACACCTGCTGGCGGTCACCATAGGTCAGCCAAAAATGGTTATCACGCTGATAGGCAACCCCGTCACGCTGCAGCTTTCTCACCACGTTCGCGGTCAACGCCGGATCATCCCAAGTCATGGGGGTAAGAATTAAGCTATTACGCTTAGCAAAGCCCGTTAACAGTTTATCTGCCACCGACAGCCCGCGCTGGGCTTTCACATCCTCTAATATAGACACCACACCGGACACATACCCCATTTCCACTTCCCCTTCATAATCCGGGGCGAGGGTGTGCACCGCAGACGCAAAGGCCACCACACACAGCAAAAAAAGGCCGGATAAGCCTAAGAAAAATTCAAGATACAGGCGTTTCATCGGCCTCTCCTATGCCTATTGGCGTCCATCACCAGCGATCAGGCACAAATAAATAGCCTTTGCCGCGCACCGTAATGATCTTGCGTGGCAGTGTCGGGTTGTCCCCTAGCTTTTTGCGGAGCGTCACGATCTTATTATCGATGGTACGGTCTAGGCCGTCATATTGAATACCGCGCGTGGCCATCACCAAGTATTCGCGCGTAAGCACTTCATCTGGTCGGCAAGCCAGTAACCATAATAAATTAAATTCGCTGTCGGTCAGGTTGATGGCCTTGCCAGCCACATCACACGCGCGCAATCGCTGGTTGATCACCAACGCACCGTATTGGCGTTCAAACTGAGGGGGGTCTTGCTCATGTGCTTCAACGGTCGGAGCGCCCTCTGCAACGCGAGACTGGCGGCGTAACAGCATGCGCACTCGCGCTAACAGCACACGCGGTTTGATCGGTTTGCAGACGAAATCATCCGCCCCAAGTTCCAAACTCGCGACGTGATCGATATCGTCATCACTCGCAGTTAACATCAAAATTTTGCCGAAAAACGTGTCTCTGATCTGGCGGCACACACTTAAACCATCCATTCCCGGCAACATCAAATCCAAAATCACCACATCCGGTTGAATCGCTTCAATCACGGCCTGCGCCTGCGCGCCATCAAAAACGGTGGTCACATCAAATTGCTGCTGGCGAAAATACGCCGCTAAAAGCTCACACAGCTTGGTGTCATCTTCCACCAACACCATTTTTTCCATCCGGCTACCTCATTACTGCTTGGCTGTCGTGTCTTTGCTCCCATCATGATAAAGGATAGCGGCGACAGATGGATACCTCTGAGGGATAAATAAACAAGCCGTCAATAAAAACAGCCGGTATGCCACGACAAATAAAAGTCTGCTGAAATGATCGACACATTCAATGTGCACGTTAATACTGACAACACCTCTCCTCGAAAAGGATAACACTGTGACGCTCACCATTTTTTACGATGGCCGCTGCCCGCTGTGTGTAGCTGAAATGCAACAGCTGCAACGTGCCGATCACCAAGGAAGGTTACAGTTTGAGGAGATAGGCCAACCTGATTTTACCCAACGCTTCCCCACGATTTGCCCGGAAAAAGCCAGCACCATTCTGCACGGTGTCCGCGAAGACGGCGTGTTATTACTGGGGCTGGATGTCACCGCACTTGCATGGCGCAGTGTCGGACAGAAACGCTGGATCCAGATGCTACGCTGGCCGCTGATCCGTGGCGTCGCAGACGTGTGTTACCGCATTTTTGCCAAACACCGTTATCGCTTTTCGGCATGGTTGATGGGACAGGCCCAATGCGAGGCATGTTCACTGCCTCGCACGGCCGATAACACCCGTACCTGCGCGCTAACTAAAAGTAAGACAGAAAATACGGAATGATTAACGCATTCGCCAAATCGATAAAGAAGGCGCACACCAAAGGCACCACGATAAACGCCAAGTGCGAATTCCCGTAACGCTGCGAGACCGCTGACATATTAGCCATTGCCGTCGGCGTTGAGCCCAAGGAAATCCCGCCAAAGCCCGCACAGATCACGGCCGCATCGTAGTTTTTCCCCATCGCCGGAAAGACGATAAACAAGTTCACCGCCACCGCGACCACAAACTGCGCCGCTAGAATGGCAAAAATCGGTCCCGCTAAATCAATCAACGTCCATAACTGCATACTCATGAGCGACATGGCCAAAAAGGTGCCCAGTGAGATATCGGCGATTAATGCCACTGCCGGTTTACGCGCTGGCCAGCGTGTCCCCGTGATACGGCGAATGCCCGTTCCGTGGATAAGATTGGTCATCACAATCCCAGCGAACAAGCAGGTCACAAACAAAGGCAACTGCAAACCGGCGCTGGCGACCAATTCATTGAAGATATAGCCGACAATCACGCAGATATGAATCGCAAATACGGCATCGAGAAAGTCAAAGCCGGTGATGTTTCCGTTGTCCGTCTCGTCCGCGACCCCGACATCCAAGGCTTCTTTCTGTTCCGGTTTTAAATCGTAACGGGTGATCAAGAACTTGGCGATCGGGCCGCCCATCAAACTGGCTAAAATCAACCCGAAGGTGGCACAGGCCACCCCAATTTCCATTGCATTGCTAATAGCAAAGTTCTCAGCAATCCGCGGTGCCCACGCAATCGCGGTACCGTGACCACCAATCAGTGAGACACTGCCCCCCAGCAACCCCACCGGGCCATCCAACTCAAAAAGCCCCGCAATGCCTATCCCGGTCAGGTTCTGCACCAGCATGTACCCGATAGTGATCGCGAGCAGGATGAACAGCGGTAAGCCCCCTTTTAGCAAATCGCGCAAACTGGCGTTAATACCGATGGTGGTAAAGAAGTACACCAACAGCACATCCCGTGCGATCAGGTTAAATTCAATCGCGATCCCTGACACCGCGTACACGACGGCAATCAGCACCGAAAACAGGATCCCACCGGTCACGGGTTCAGGAATACTGAATTCTTTCAGTGGCGCGAACTGTTGGTTTAGCTGCCGCCCCACAAACAGCACCAATATCCCAATCGTCACCGCAAAAAACGAGTCAAACCGCAAAATGCCGCTTACCCAATCCATGTCCATAACATCTCCTTGTCCAATGAAAGCGTTCAATATGCCTATTGCTCATCTCAAGGTAGCAAACAATGCTGTATTAGAGGTAAATAAGCCGACAAAGGTGCGAAGAAGAGCAGGGACGAGGGGCGAGTCAGCGAGTTTCGAGTAAGAGCGGGGCAAGAAAGAGCAATGGTCCTGTGGTCCTGCATGCAAGATTTCAGATCCCTTCATGGATGCAAGCGATTTCGCTCTTGCTTTTCCCATAGGGCCTCAGAGCCATAGATCCGTATTCAGACCCGCTTTCGCTCTTACTCGCCCCTTTAAACTCGTCCCGCGCCTTCTCGTCCCTGCTCTCCCGCCTTACCACTGAAATCGGTTACATCTCAAATAAAAACAGCGTACTGCAAACCTGTTGCAGCACGAAGTGTGACACCCTACGGTTAAGTTATTTTATTAAACCGTTATTTTATAAATAATGTGACTCCTGACTCTTTTATTAAGAACGAATAGTTATATTGTGCACTCATTGAAAAAGGTGAGCACGATTTGCTCACTCGCGCCATAGTAAAGGATTGTCTCGTGCCAGTATGCCTAACATTTCAAGGTAATTATCGTCGGTTGAATTTCGATTCAATTACCTAGCCCTCTTTTTGTTAATATCCTGTAGCTCTCGGCTATACGGCTATTGGCACACGCTTTTTTTCGCTACCGGAACAAACCAGATACAGCCTATCTATTTGTAATTAAAGACTTATATTTACCCATTATCTGTTTTGCAACGTCTGTTTGGATAGTTATCCGTTCGCGTAAAATATTTAGCTTTTATCC
>NZ_JAKJSN010000055.1:0-35401 GCF_050337005.1 Photobacterium japonica
CTTTAATTATTCAGAATAAAATAACGCGTAATTGACAAAATGAAATATAACCCACCACCTAATGCGTCAATTAAATGACACCCGCAAAGCAGGTCATCTTCTCTTTTCTATGGCCATTCAAACGCACCGCGAGACGGGTAAGGGCATCATCCACCTCCGTCTTGGGCACTTCGTTTTTCATGGTCGAGTAACCACACTTTTTTATCGAGTCCACCCGCATAACCGGTGAGTTTGCCTGAACTGCCGATCACACGGTGACACGGCACAATGATCGGGATGGGATTTTTCCCATTGGCCGCCCCTACCGCGCGCACCGCTTTCGGGTTCTCAATCGCATTGGCGATATCCGCGTAAGAGCACGTCACGCCATAGTCGAGCGCCTGTAAAGCCTGCCACACGGCATGCTGAAAAGCGGTGCCTTGGGCAGACAACGGCACATTAAACGCCGTTCGTTCACCCGCAAAATACTCCGCCAGTTGCTGACAGCATTGCGCTGTGATGGCATTCGGGGTTTGCGGCGCATCAGGATCCGCATCAAAAGTGATCACACACACCGCGTGATGATCCGCATAGACATTCAGCCACCCGATTGGGGTCGCTATCAATTGATTATTCATGACACGATCTTCCATAAATACAACGTTAGGTAACTGCGCCAGGGTGCGGCCAAGGCCGGATCACAGTCACACTGTGCCATGGCTTTTTTCACACCGAGATCGCTCACGAGCAATACATCCGGATCACTCAAACCCCGCATCCGCAGATAGTTCACCGTCCACGGGCCAATACCGGGGATCGCGAGCAATGCCTCGGTATCACTGAGATCCCCGCCACAGGCATAGGTCGCAAACAGGCGCAGCGTTTCTCGGCGTCGTTCGGGCATACCCAACCGGTTCAAATCATAGGTTAACAGGCGCTCAGGCGTGGGGAAATAGCACCGTTGGTCGCCATTGTCCCGATCCTCATTATCCGGGTTCATCGCCACCATCTGTGCCACCAAACGCTTGGCCGCCACCACTGACACTTGTTGCCCTAAAATCGCCCGTATACCGGCTTCGTACGCACACCAAATACCCGGTAAGCGACCACCTTCATGGTGAAGCGTTGTTGCCCCCAACGCCTGTTGTAACGCAACATCAATTTGTGCCGGATCCGCATCCACATCCAAACAACGCCGAATATGACTGATCACTGACGGCAAGTACGTCAGATCAGAGAGTGAAATCGTCACGGCAAAATGCCGATCGGTATAGCGCGCCGTAAAGTGCCCTTTTACGTCGCCCATGTTGCAGCCATTGCCCCCGCTCTTTCCTTGGAAAGTCCGGCCATAATAGTCCTCCCCCACCCATTCCAGTCCGGGGATATGCCGCGCGGCATAGAAATCACGTAAGGCAGGCCAGTCATATGGCGGACGGTAAGCGAGATTCAGTGTAATAGGCGTACCACTGCCTGACATCGCAGCGGCGGTTTGGCGGCGGATCGCACGGGGCGATAACCCAAATTGTTGTTTAAAGGCATCGTTGAAACGTCGCACACTGGCAAACCCGCTCGCTAAGGCTATATCGGTGATTGGCAACGCCGTTTCATGCAACAACTTTTTGGCCAGCAAACATTGCTTATAGAGGCTATAGGCCTTGGGTGATAACCCCAGAGACTCCTGAAATAATTGGCGCAGGTAGCGCTCGCTGATCCCCAATCGCGCCGCCAACGCCGGTAATCCCCCACGAGGCAGGCCGTTTTCATCAATCAAGCGTAATGCGCGGTGAAAGGTGGTTTGTACCCCCTGCCAAGCCGGTGACTGTGGCGCACTGTCAGGACGACAACGCAAACAAGGGCGATATCCCGCTTGGGCTGCCGCATACGCCGTTGCAAAGTATTCCACGTTCTTCTCCAACGGCGGTGGCGCAGGACAAATCGAACGGCAATAGATCCCGGTGGTTTTCACAGCCGTGAAAAAATGACCGTCATAGCGAGCATCACGGGCTAATCGCGCTCGCTGGCACGCTTGGGCACTCATCATCAACATTCTGCCGTCCTTATCGTTTTCCTGTGTTTCTTAGCATTCAGTGTACGGCCTTATTATCATGAACACTCGCCATTTTCGGCACTCAATCCCGACATCAAATCGCAGGCATAAAAAAGCCCAGCGCGTTGGCTGGGCTTGATGCATTTACACCATAACCATGTAAACAGTGCTCATGCAGATGCTCAGAATTGGGTTTAGAACTGGCCCAAGTACTGCCAGTGTTTATCTGATGGATCTGCCGATGAATCCGGCCATGGGAAGTAGCTGTACCAACCGGTTTTCAGGCGGTAGTAGTGACGACCACCATGGTAGTCGTACACATACACATCACCCACCGTGCCCCACTGACCCTCATCACCCCATTCACGCAAGCGATCCTGACGGTACCAATCCAGCAAATCTTGCTCGAACACGCCCTGATCTTGCCACGTCACCAATTGCTCAGTCAGCAGACGATCATTGGCGATAAACAACCAATCGGCATTGGAGAATTCACCGCTCGGGAAAGCATCGCCTTTACCCGCGACTTTCTGCATGAAGTACGCACGGCTGCCATCGTCTAGCGTCTGCACAAAAATGGCGAACGGCTGAGTCGTTGTCACGCGTTGATCCCACGTTAGCAAGGCGTCCACACCGAAGTACTGCTGCATGCGCGTGGCATGATCATCCCCCTCACGGCTCAACAGGATCGGATTCAGATCCATGTTCACATAGGTTTGTGCACTCCCGAGGAACTTCCAGCCTTCATTGCTTTGCTGATCCAACGGCATCGCACCGGCATTCGCCTGCTTCATCAGGAAGTAATCACGGGTACCGGTGTCTTCGTTCCACTGTGCGTATAGCGCACCGATAAAGCGAGCGTTAGCTTTATGCCCATCGTTGATGCGGTAGTTACCAGCAAACAACTGGTAGGCTTCCAAGGCGAGCAGTTCACGCTCAAACTCGGCAATCGAGACAAAGTCACGGTTAGTCAGTTCAGTGATCTGCGCAAACGTCGGTGAATGCTCAACCCCTTGATCGTAACCCTGCCCCTGACCAAAAGTGATGGCACGTGGTGGGTACACACTGTTGGCCGTAAACGTACGATACGTCAGTGCCACTTCGCCCAAGCTGTCAGCGGTTGGATTCTCTTCGACCACATACTGTTCAATCAATGCATCCATGTAACCAATGAAGGTCCATTGGTGGTTTGAATTGCCCGACTCCGGGAAATACCAGTAAGAGTGCGTATTCAAACGGAACAGTTCAACACGGCCATTGCGGTGATAGCTAAAGACATCACCCGGTGTGCCTTGACGGTTATTTTCACCCCACTCAAAGAAGCGTTCCTGCGCCACGTCAGCCAGAATGTGCTCCGTCACTATAGTCAGCAAACTGCGCTGCGGACAGCTGATCGCCATGCTTTCTGGCTGTGCATCACGCGCCAAGTTCACATGGAACTTGTTACTCATGCTGCCATCAAGACGCATGCCTTCCAGCCCAATACGGTCTTCATGCCCGTCCGCATACGTTACGGTCGCCCAACACTGACCCACCGTTGGCGCAGGTAACTCAAAGACCTGACCCGCACTGCCGTACATTGGCGGGTAGATATAACTCATGTTGGTGTTTTGCGGATCGTAATACCCCACCATGGTCATCACATCCACACCACGCTGTACCGGCTTGAGCTTGGTGGTGTCCGTGACAGGTACCATTTGCTGCTGCTCGGCATCCCAATGGGTATAACCACTTGGGCTGTCCATGTCGAGGAAGTCATAACCGGTCAGGTAATCTTGCATCACCTTGGAGGTGTAACCGGTAAATAGCGGATAGCTGTTCACACGTGAATCAAAGTTACCGCCCGCCATCGGATCTTTACCAAAGCCGACAATACCGGCAAAGTTGCGATCGCCTGACCCGTTTTCATACCACACCACGTTATCCGCCATGCGGCCACGGTAGGCATCGTAACCCCAGCCACTCTTGGTGCTGTGGTAATACGTATCCGGGCCACCCGGCCAATGCCACAAACTGAACGCGTGGCCAATTTCGTGGGTCACTTCGTTCGCCGTTGAATCGACCAACAGGGCCATGCCGTTACCGCCCGACAAACCGTGGGTCACGTTTTCAAGGCTGCCGTCTTTTTTCTTATAACGACCAATGGAATGACCAATCACCACGGTCGGGTAATTGGCTGGCTGCCACTGCTGGGTACCCGCCGTGCTGGTCACACCAAAGTTGGCGTTATTGATACCGGTCTGGATCAGAGACTTGGTGATGTTTTCACGCAAATCACCCGAGTACACATCCGGTTTTTCATAGTAGCTGTAGTCTTCTTCCACTTCACCGTATGCGGTCACCACTTTGTCCAGTTGTACCGGCAAATACGGGCTCAGCGTCATGGTAGAGAACGGGAAACGCTGGAACAACTCTGCCCCATAGTTACCCATTTTTTCTTCCAACGGCTTCACCGCAGGGGGCGCCGTCAGCATACCGATACGGATCATCGGCATATCAACATGGATAGGCGCACCAAACTCAATGGCATCGGCAGACAATTCCCCTTCACGGCCGTCATAGGTCATGAAGGTAACGCTCAAGCCCTGCTCAACCCAGTTCCACGGCAGCACGGTGGTGTAAGAGCGCTTAGAGAACAGAATATCCTGACGATCATCCTGGCCCACGCGATCCGTCTTCATGATTTGCGTCGGGTTGTTCAAAATGCGTTTTTCCATCAACTCGCCGTGCTTGTACACGCGCATTTCAATGGCTTTAGCGTCTTGATTGTCTTTTTCCGGCGTCAGTACCAGTAACGCTTCACGGTGCGTGACCAGTTTCTGCTGGGATTTATCGGCATTGCCGATAGCATCTGCGGTTTGGTTCTGCACAAAACGCACTTGGGCGGCAAAACTGCCCACTAAGTGATTTTCCACAGGGAGTTCATCAATGAAGCCCAGTGCATCGACCGCTTTTTGATCCAGCGGCAAACAATCTTGGGTTTCCTGTGTCACGCCACGGGTTAAATAACGGACGTGGCACTTTTTGGCGTCATCTAAATAGTTAAAGCCGAACTGATCGTGAAAAATGAACACGCCGTCTTGTTCATTGACCAAACGCCACGGTGCTTTGACAAAATCAAACATCGCTTCCGCGGAGCGATCCGCATAAGCCACATTCTCGTCATACGATGCGCCCAATACAAAAGGCATAAAAAGAGGGAGGTTATCCGGCGACATCGGGTAAAGGTAATCGTTATAACGGAAGAAACGACGGCCATTACGCTCTTCCCAGTTTTTTGGGTCACTCGCTAACGTCACCACTTCATGAATGCGCGCTTGTACCTTTTGCGTCATAGCCTGCATCAACGTCTGTACATCAGACGTCGCGGTATTGGTCACTACCGGTGTGGGAGCGGCCATCGCCGCCGGACTGATCAGCAATACGCTAATCGCCGTTGCTAATAGGGATTTTCTCATCGTTATTCTCTCTACCTATTTTCCTAGCCCAAAGGGAAACTGACACGCTCGCGGCAAGCGGTCACTGCATTCGCGAATGCATAACAGTAAAAAAATGCATCGCTGGCTAATTAATACGTTAAAAATCAGAGAGTTTTTTATTTTTGTTTTTATCCTTGCCTTAAGATCACATTTTCACACACAACATATTGCGAGCTATACGACACTTTCACCTTATTCCCTATGGCGATTCATCACCCAATGTGTTTAGCCACTCTTCACGTCCGCAGTATCCGCTGCTTTTATTTGGTACGGGTAAAACCGCCTCGAAATGCTATGATGGTCGCCACAGTGTTAAGCACAATTTTCGTCAACAAGGATGGTGACATGCCTGATTTTTCTGAATTTATTAAACACGTCGGCCGTGGCGAAAAAGGCCGCCGCCCATTAACCCAAGACGAAGCCCGTCAAGCGCTCACCCAATACCTTGATGGCGATGCTGAGTTGTTACAGCTGGCGACCTTGCTGATGTTGCAACGGGTACGCTGTGAAACGGCAGAAGAAGCGGCGGGCTACATTCAAGCATTGCGGGATCGCATTGCACCTGCATGGCAACAACTGGATGTCGAGGTCGATTGGCCGTGTTTTGCGGGCAAGCGTCGTCAGCCACCGTGGTTGCTGTTAGCGGCCAAACTGCTGGCACAAAACGGCGTGAAGGTGATGCTTAGCGGTCATGCCGCGGTCGATGCAGTGAAATACCAAATTGAAACGGCCTGTCCGGCACTGCACATTCAACAAGCCCATACTCCCGAGCAAGCCCGTGCGATCTTAGCCGCCGAGAACATCTGCTACATCCCACTGTCAGCCTATTGTGAGCCACTGATTGATCTGCTCGCGATCCGCAAATTAGTGGGGCTACGTACCCCCCTCAATACCGTTGCCCGCGCCCTGAACCCCACCGGCGCGCCGTTTGCGATTCATGGCATCTTCCATCAGGGCTATGAAAAATTACATGCCGAAGCCGCGCAACTCGTGGGGGATCGCAACATGGTGGCATTTAAAGGCGAAGGCGGTGAAAGTGAACGCAGCCCACGCACCAGCTGCTTGATTGCCGGTGTTCATGACGGGGCGTATTTTGATGAAGAGTGGCCAACGTTCCTTGAAGGCGCGTCCGGCAAACACGGCGAGATCAGCGGTGACTACCTACAACGCATCTGGCTGGGTGAAGAAGACAACGAATACGGCCATCACGCCGTCGTCTCAACGTTAGCGATAGTCCTGAAGATGATGGGGCGCGCACCGGATCAAGCATCCGCCTTGGCTCTTGCGGATACCTGGTGGGCTGCTCGCCACCAGCACGGCGTGCAGAATCAATAACCCACCGCCAAAAGCCAACACCCATTCCCCTTTGCCAACCCTGTTTAGCCACTTTCCGGTGCGCGGCAACACGCCCGCACCGTTTGCTGCCTTTCTGATCAACACGTTGGGAGATTTACCATAAAGTTACCCACCGTTTTTGTGGATAAATCCGTTTAATTCATAAAATACAGCATGTTAGCAAAATCAAGATTTTGATGTGAGATTTTTAAACTGTTTGCTCTACGGCTGATTTCACGCATTAAATGTGCGTATTTGGGGCGGTATCTGCTTAGATGTAGCCGCCCGCGAGGTTTGACAAATGAAACCGCCAGAAATGACAAATCCATTTTTGTCATTTCTGGCGGGCTCTGTATATAAAGCTGTAAATGAACAGGAAATAGACGGCTCTTTCCATTATGACTAAATACCAATCCAGCAGCGTATTTGTCATTTTAGGTGGGTGCTATAAACGTAGGCGATTACCGACTAGAGATGACGCATGGGAATTTTGTCATTTCAGCCGGTTTCTAGGACAGTAAAGATACGCAGTGTTTAAAAATGCCTGAATTCAAACAGCCATAAACACGGTTTAAACAGTTTGGGATGGGCGTTGAACCGCAATCAGCTGTGTATAACTTTGCATCGCTTCATAGCCATGTCGTATAGCGGAGAGTTCAATCTGAAGGTTGCTGATGGCTTCTGGAATCATCACGCTGTCAAAGATTAGCGCAATCTCTGCTGTAACCTCTTCATGTAGCACGATACCCGTATCAGCATCAGTCAGGGTGACCTTGGTCTCTGTGCCCGCTTCGGGCAGGTTGTTGCTGAACCAATCGGATAAATGCTGGGGTTCGGCCACTTCACTGATACGACTACGATGTGACAATGTCACATGTAATGGCAGCGTGACATATTCAGGCCAATACTCGCCATTTAGCTGCACGTTCACGACACATAATGGTTTTATTGCTCGGCCTACCATCTCAATCTCTGCAACCGTGGCGGCGGCTTCATTCAATGTCCCTTTCGCGGTTACCGTCAGTCCTCGCAAGCTGACCTGCTCACCGGAGGTAAATTCTGCCGCCAATGCATCACCATCAAGGCTGGTCACTAAGGTCATGGCGTTATGGACTTGTGGCATCGTGTCCAGCACCCCGCGTTTCACCTCAGCAGTGTCACCATCCAGGCTCATGATCACAACCAGTTCGTCACCCACCATACAGATCATCGGCAGTTCTTGCCCTGAAAAATCGCGCCCAGCCAGATTAAACTGGGTATCGGTGCGGCTGGCGGGGGTAAGCAAAAGTGAGCATGGCGCAAAGCTTGCCCGATGGCTGTAAATCCAGCGGCCAAAGTGGCTGTAATAGAGGTCAGCCCCGAGGGTATCACTAGTTGGTTTCTCGGCCAGCCAACCGACAATGCAGGTGTATTCGTTCATGGCTGCCAGTTCAGACGGGTTGAGCGTATTGGCCAGCAGCCAGTAAGGCAGCTCTACCGCTACCTGATTAGTAATTGGCAGCGGTTCGTTAATCGGGTCTTTCCAGTTGCTCGGCGGTGGCGGGCTATAGTCCCCCGTAGCCGCTGAGAAAATATCTTCCATTAAGTCCAGCTTCACTTCTGGACTGGCGAGGCTACCCCGGCGTTTTTTCTGTACCCGCATAATATGATCGAGCCCTGCAGGCGGATACACCACCCGCACCACATCGCCAGGCTGATAGTTGGCCGCCGAAGTATCGCAATACAATTCGCAGGTCATCAGTCTCGCTGACAACATTCGCAACTCACGCATAGCTACCTTATAGGCCAGCTTGGCATCGTGGATCATTGGGAAGTTCACCGTTTCCCCTATGGTACGCCCCGTGGCATGTAACAAAGCTGAATTCATCACGGTCACGGCGGCTTTCTCGTGGGTCTCCCAATCGGTATAGGTCACCGTCAGGGTATTGATTAAATCAGCCTGACTACGGCGGCGGATATTGCGAGCCGAGGTGATCTGCTGTCCCGTCAGCACAGGGAGGTCGTCGCTGTTGTAGTCATCCCTGGCAATACGCATAGTGACTTTCCCCGTGCCCTCATCAGTAAAAACATAACCGTTAATATAACGGCAGATATCTTTAATGAACTGCTCCACCGGTTGCTGCTTGACCCAATGGGCATTGAGGCCAAATCCCTCACGATACAGCGCATCCGCACAGTGGGTAAACGCTATATCATCAATGTTCTTATTGCCGGTTCCCCACTCCGGGCACTCAATCAGTTCATGAATAATATGCGCCGCATTCAGGCCACCTTCGCCCTGCGTCAACACATTCCCAATGGCCGCTTTGTTCTGATTCCACATCGCCTTGCCATCCCAACCTGTATGCAGCCGTGCCACTTCCACCGCAACTGGTGGTGGATAGCTGGAATTGCCCATTTCAGGTTTACGAAACACCAAGGCTGTCAAGTGGCGAAACGCACTCACCACCCTCTTCCCATCCACAATCTGACCGCAGTGGTGGGCGAGATAATCATTCACGCCCTGATTGGCACGGCCAAGGCAGACATCAATATCGCCAATCACCCCGCCGTACTGGTCACGATCACCAAACAAGGTAGGCTGGTTAATGGTCAACCGCTGGGTACTCTTGATTTTGGCATTACTGCCCACCTTTTCACCAAACCAAATTCGCTGGATAAAATCGACGGGGCCATGACACAGCACTAGGTGTTGCCCCCAAAACCAGCGGTAACCTACGGTTTGCTTTTTCTTACTGCCCATGGCACATCCCTACCCTGCTTAAATGTGTTTACGACCCTTGTTACCAGCGGATCACCCAATGCCAACAGCTGATCGCAATCAGCGCCCTCTTTAACAAAGGCAGCCCAACTCAAACCGTGCGCCTCAAAGACCCCTCGCGCACCTGAGCAGCAAAAGCCAAGCGGTGCCAAGTCACGGGGATAGATACGGTTATGGTTACAAGGCTTAACACGATTATTTGCGGATTTCACTGTACGACACATCCCCCCACCAATAGACCGTGCCGCTGGTGATTTTGATCTTGCCAAAGACCACGCCCAACGGTTTTCCCTTTTCAATCACTGGCGCTTTGGGCTCTTGCATATCAGGCGCATCATGCCCCTGATTCATGGCACGGTAGCTGATGGCCACCGAGACTACCGCCATGATAATGGCTAACCAAACCATACAACTCTCCTTGTAAATAGGATGACATTAACGATCTATTGGATCGCCAACATAAGGATTCTTGGTGGGCAGGTTAGCCGCACCGCCAAAGTTAATCGCGTTATTAAATCGGCGATGACAAGTTGCCAGCGAGCGATCACAGCCTCGAACAATGACTGCCTTATCTCCCGGATTAAAGTGGGCTGAATGGAGCAATTTCAGCGTCACGCCATCAGGCTGGCTATCAATAAAATGGGTATTACCGCCTTGCTT
The DNA here is from genome assembly GCF_050337005.1 of Photobacterium japonica. NCBI lineage: Bacteria > Pseudomonadati > Pseudomonadota > Gammaproteobacteria > Vibrionales > Vibrionaceae > Photobacterium > Photobacterium japonica. The sequence goes on from NZ_JAKJSN010000055.1 coordinate 10,262, forward strand.
GAGATAGCCAAAGCCATATTCCAGCGCGACAGGTTCCGTCAGGGTAAGACGTGTCCCCGAAGCTGACTTGATGGTGATGGCTCGCGGGGATTCAGTAACACCACATTTTCGGCAGCCCAACGCATAACGACACAACGGCGTAATAGTTTCATTCAGGCCAGTCACTTGCAGTTCGGTATGCACCGCTTCCAGTTCGACCGTCACAAAACCCTCATTCCATACCCCGGCCATCAGACGACCCGCAAATACTGTGTAGAACGAGCTGCCATCTTCCGAGCGGAGAATGGCCACTCTCGGGGCGATATTAAGGGGAGGATTAAGCGCCAAATCGGCCAGTTCACTTCCGGCAGAAACCTCAAAAGAGGTATCAGCCCGCAGCGGATCATCGGATTGTTCAATAGCTGCATCGCGCTCAATCACATGGGCGCGCCAGTGGATACCATTGACCATCACATCATGCTGATGGGAGGTGAAATACCACACCTCATGGTGGGTCTCTATTTTATACAGTTCTATCACCGCCATCTCATGACTCCAGTTTGGTAAGTTCGGATTCAGACACCTCGACCATCGCCATCATTACCTGCATTCGGTGTCGTGGCAGATAACTGATTTTGACCAGATCATCATCCGGCCTCATCAATCGCATTACATGGCCGCAGACTAGATCCCCCATATTGACGGCTATCAAAGGATCCCCTCCGATATCAAGGATGACATTGCCGTCGGCATCCACGCCATCGGGACGGGCATAAGTCATCTGCACCCCGTCCTGCCATTGCAGGTAAACATGGCAACCACCGAACTGATTAAAACCCGAAGGCTTAGCCACAATCTTTTTTCGGCTACCACTCCCGGCCAGGCGAATTTCATGGTGAAACGTGAGCCACCAACAGGTGTTTAAACGCCCTTTAAACTGATACAGAAACTGCCTCAGCTGCCAGCAGGATTCACGCCCGCTCGCCACCCATTCAATGGTGGTGGCATGCTGGCCATAGTCCCGCCCTGTCATTAACATCTGCTGGCCACTGGCGGTTGTCTTATCCTTCCAGGTAAAGGCCATGTCATCGCGTACCCCACCGGACTTGCCGCGCTTGATCACCACCGGTCTGCCAAGGTATTCCTGTACAAACTCAACGGGCCATTGGGTTGCTTCTGGGATCATGAGTGGCTGACTGTTCACCCAACTGATTTGCTGTTCAATGCGCGCGCCACGGCGGACTGATTTCAGTCCGTCTGGGGCAATGGCGGTGATCGCAGGCATGACCACAACATTGAAGTGATCAAACAGCAGCGGCTGCTGCAATATCAAACCTGTAACTGTCACTCGATCAATAAAAGCTACCTCGTAATGCTCGGCGTCCTTATATAGCACCACCATGCCGTCGTTATTAAAATCACGGCCCGTAGCCTCGACCTGTATTTCAGTTGCGCCAGATAGCACTGTGACCGGAGGGGTTGCATCACCCCAGACAGGGACAACGTGCGGATTTTTGCCCTGCGCGGCATAACGAGCAGTTTGTTCTGCCCCGACACTGACGGGCAAGGTATAGCGATAATCAAGATGCTGGATAGGCTGATTGGCATTGCTCAGTCGCTGCTCACTGGAATGGGTTTCAATCACCGCCGTGAACCATTGCCACTCTTCGGTGATGGGGTAAATCGGCGGGTATGGCCACAGTGCGACCCGCGTCCCGACCACATTCAATTCGGTAGTAACCACACCGCCATTAAACGACCATTCAAAGTGCGCCTCGATATTCATCTCAACATCGAGTGACACCGCCAGCTCATAGTTCCAATGGCCGCCATAAGGAGCCAGAACATCGCCGGGTTCTGCCCCGAGCAACACCATGCCTTTATCATTTATGCTGACAATTTCGGTCAAGGAGAGCGGTGTGGTGTAGGAACTCCAGATTTCGACGGGCACCCGCGAAGCATTAACAACAAAACCCAGATCGATTTGTAGGGGTTGAATGAAAAGGGAGTTTTTAAATGTCGACCAAAACCATACCGATGCATACCCGATGACTTTTTCGCTATACCCACCGACGACAGGCTCTATCGCACGTTGATTGGCATAAACTGCCCCCTCATAGAATGCAATGGGGGTGAGAATGGGGATCGGTGGTTCTGAAAATTGTTGTACCCAGAAGCTACCACCAACAGCAAAGCCAATCGTTCTGTCATTTAAGGGCATTAATCGCCCTCATCCAACTGTAAAGCCACACCACATTGACCAGATTGCAGAACATTGAACATGGCCCACTTTCGTCCCTGGTATATCACGGTGTCGCCATTACCAAAATACTTCATTGAACACAGGCGGATCTGTGGCGCTTCATGTGAGATTTCATAACCCGTCGATAATCCATCATCTCGACAATGTGCAAACAGCAAGGGGAAAAAAGGGGTTGTTGCGGATGGCTCAAAATACAGCTGAGCCATTTCATCTGGCTGTATATACCAATTAGCATCATATTGCCCCTTATAAGGACACGTGAATTTATGAGTATTTGGGAATGGATTTCTACTTCTCGGGTTTGCTAGCAATGAACTCCAGGTATTTCTGAAATGAATAAGGCTTCCAATCCATTCCAATGAATCCCTATCGCCATAGCTATAACCGCTTGACCAATTTGGATGCCCTAAGTGCGCCAATCCCCCCATCTGCGTGAGATAGATAGCATCATCATTATGATATTCACTGACACCATCCAACAGGCAGCAGCCACCAGAGCGAATGCGCCCATTGGCCATACTCCATAAAAACACAAAAAAATAAGAGTCGGAGCACACTAGGGCATAACTTAGAGGCCAAGTCATCACTTGCGCGCTATCACCTGATCCTGCCTGCGCATGCGTATTGGATCGAAGTGGATTAACCAGACCAGGCCACTGCCCTGAATAATCAGTACCATATGCAACTTTTACGGTATCAGAACCACCGCTGTAATTAACAAACGGAAACTCAAACGCGAGTGCCCAGTCTCGATGCTTATGTTTAACTGTCACGCGCCCCACACCATCAAGAGGATCACACCGCATAAGATCCCAATGCTGGACGGGCAGTGAAAATAAGGCGTCAAAAGCCTGCTGCATACTCTCTGCCGAATTTGCCGTTCCTGTGATATACGCCATCAGAGCAATTCCCACGCCATAAAGTCATTAAATCCATTGCGGAATATATTCTGGATGATCATCCACTCCCGCGTTGCGTCAGCATTTGCAATCTGCTGCCATGTGGCAGTCCTGTCACCGCAGATATAATGACAGCCAATAAAGTCCCCTAGCATCCCCGAAGACACGCTGGATAAACTCAGAGGGAGCAACCAGCGGTCACCGGACGCATAATTAGCGCCATGAGTAAAAAGCTGACCATTAAATTGACTGGGGTAAGTTTTAAAACCCGACGTCAGCCACTGGCCATTGGGCAACAACACCGCTCCAGGATTTTTTAGAAATCGTTGAAACAAGCCATAGCTGTCACCTTGAGAAGACCAACGGCCAGTAAGTGAGTCCCCTTCACCAAAACAAACAACTTGCCGAGACCAGTGCCCCAATGAACAATAAGCGCGTAATTTTCCTAAATACGCAGCACGGGTGGTGGTAGAAACTTGAGCAGCAATTTTGATGTGGTCATTATCCAAGCAAAACACATATTCAATATTGTTCTGCCATAAATACATCACATGAGTCGGTGATTTTGAGGGTTGCTCTTCTAACGGCGAGCCTACGGAAAATAACGGGCTGGCATACATAACAAGATTATATATATCCGTCGATGCATTAAATTGCGTTTTAAATCCGACGTATATTTTTTCTAATCCACTTTCCCCTGTAGAGCTCATAATAAGTTCATCAACCCCATATGCAGGTTGCGTCGGATCAACCGCATCTTTCACCCAACGCTCCACCATCCAGCCATTGGCCGAGGCGAAGATTTTTAATTTTTCCAGCAGATCGCGATAACCGCTTGCGGTGCCCTTTTCCCATGCCATCTCAATTCCTTTTCAGACCTTAATTCAAGTTTGCTCGGTTACGCTGGACGATTTTCACCACGGCTTGTTCGCCGGCATCGCTGCGCAGATAGGCTTTCAGCTGCTCCTGGTTATCGAGGAACGCGACATGCACTGCCGGGGCGGCGACGTTAATATTCGGATTGCCGCCCACACCCATGCTCTGTTGCTGCATCTGCAGGTGTTGCTGGCTTTGCATCGCCTTCATCTGCTGCATCATCGAAACCATCCAGCGGAAGTTGTCGGCCTGCTTGGGGTTAAGCACCATTTCATCTTTACGCAGCATCCAAGTGCCTTCGTTCTGAGCCGGTACACGGTCAATGCCGTCATGGGCCTGGCCCGCCAGCGCTTGTCCAGCAACGATCCCAACCGAGGCATAGCCCATGGTGCGCACAGCAGCAGATAAGGCCATCCCAACGGGCGGCGGGCCAAAACTTAATGCCTTGGTCGCGGCTTCCTCAGTGGCGACGACCATCGACGGGATCGCTGCCAGCTTCTGCGCCGCAAACAGTACCCGGTACAAACCGCCCTGCTCTTCCCCTGCCTGTTTCAAAAAATTGGTCGTGAGACTGAGCTGCTGCTGAGTAAAGTTGAGGGTCGATTGTGCTACCTGATTTTGGTATGCCTGACGCTCATCCCCCGCCTTGCGTTCAATATCCGTCAGATTAGCTTCATGGTCAGCCCGCAGTATTTCCCGATTGGCAAAGTATTCCCGTTCCAGTTCATCCTGCAGTTGGTTGTTATCTTGGGCTTGGGCATACGCAGCCTGAAACGACGCCGACAGCTGTTGCAGCCGCTCGTTATAGGCATACTGTTCTTGGATCTGCGCTTGATTTTCCATCTCAGCCTGCATGGCCAATCGCATCAACCAGGCGGTATTCAGTTCGTCAGATTCCAGATAGAAAGCATCAATGGCCGAACTATCTATAGGCGAAGCGGCTTTGCCCTGCAGCGAGTCCAGTTTCTTGGCTTCCAGCAGCAGTTTTTTGGCTAACTCCTCATTAATGCCTTTTAAAGCACCGTGCTCAATGTCGTACCGTAGTTTTGCTGCTTCAGACGTTTCACCGAACAAGGCCACCTGTCGCTGCATCATCGCCAGTTGCTGCTCTGCCTGATTTTTCACTTTGTCATCAGTGAGCGGTTTCGGTGTAATCTTCTCGTTCTGCTTATCCTGTTTATTTTTCAGCTCATGGAGTTTATCTTCGAGGGCATATTGATCATCTAAATACGCCTTTTCTTTAACTCGTAGCGCATCCAATTTAGCTAAACGTTCTTCGATATCATGTGTGCCTTTATGGGCACTCAGTGACTTCATCTGAGCCGTGATTACACCTTGCTGAGCCTTCAAATCCGCTAGCGCATTTTCAACTTGCTTGATTTGCAAAACATCCATACGCCCCAGTAAATGATCAATACGATCTGACAAGTTATCCGTTTCAGCTGCGGCCGTTTGGTTCGATAACGCAAAATACCCCAACGCAGACACGGCCATCATCGCAATGCCCGCAGGCCCGCCTAAAAATCCCATCGTGGCATTGAGTGCGGCACCTGTCCGACGGGCAATAGACTGTGCGTGGGATAACGCTATGGTGGCAGTGGCTAATCGCCCCTCAGCCGCGATTAACGTATTGGTTGTCACGGTCAAACGCTTTCTAACCGTATCTCTAATTTGCTCTGATTTAATGCGAGCAATCGTCGTGGTTAGCGCCTGTTTCTGAATCGTAAGCAACGCCACCTCCGCATTAGCCAGCGACACGTTTGATTGTGCTGAACGGATAGTCGCGGCAGAATCCGCAATCTTCGCCGCCGTCATATTCACAATGACAGCAGTACCGCGCCCGAGCGCCAAGGCCAGTGTCACCCCAACAGCGGTCGAAACCAGTGCAGCATTATCAGCCAATACATTCAGGCTCTCGGTCAATGACAGCACCAACGGCGAAAACGCATCAGAAATAGGCTGTTCAAACGCCACTACCGCCTGCGTATAAGCAGTCGATAAGTCACCATACATAGCATTAATATTACCGGCAGTGCTGGCTGCTGCCCCCTCATAAGTCGCCAACGCTTTCACTAATGTTTCGGCAAAAAACGCCGAAGTCACCTTTCCTGCATTCACCATCTGGCGGAATCCACCAGCAGGGAGGCTTGCAGCCCTGTCCATCCGAGTCAGCAGACCGGGCAAGGGTTCCATCGTCTGGTTCAACTCTTCGGCGCGCACAATTTGACTCGACATAGCTTGCTGCAAACCAAACATCGACTGGCCCAGTTGGTCATTGGTTGCACCGAAACTTGCGGCTGCATCGCTCATCCCTTCAAAGATGGCGATGGTCTGCTGGCGGGTGATCATGCCCGCATCCTCAATCGAGGCAACCCGAGCATAGCTGCCTGCCATTCCAAGCAACGCCTTGTTGTGTTCTTTACTGATTTCAATCAGGTACTGCTCGGTTTTCAACCACTCTTGCTGACCACCAACCAGAGAGGTAATTTGATTACGGATATCCTGATAGGCTCCTAGCCGTTCGGTGGCCTTCTGTGCCGCTGCAACAGCAGAAAACCCTGCAGCCACACCCAACAGCATACTTTTCAACCCCATCAACTGACCTTGCATCGCATCCGATTGACTCGCCATGTTTCTCATCTGACGGCGGGTAGTTTCTGACTGGTCGCCCAAAGCGTCTACCGCCTGACGAGCGCCCCTCACCTCACCCACAAACTGCCGGGTCTCGGCATCAAATTTGAGCGTAAACTTCAGATTATTACTCACGGCAATTCAGTTCCTCGGTTAGGGTGTGGGCGATCAGTTTTAGCTTGTGGTAATCGTCGGGGTTGATAGAGCGGCCAGACAGGTCGGCATCGGCTTTCACCTGGCAGGTATCCATGCCAAGGCACACCGGGCCATTCCATCGCAGAAAAGCAGGGATATCCAACCACCATTCCAGCACGCTCTGGTGTTCATCCCAGACGGTGATCACCTCTGGCTCTGCCTCGGCCCCGACCTTGGCGAATGTATCGGATTCAATCCCCCAACTGGCCAGCTCGTCCTGCCAGTCCTGCTCATCTTTTGCCGTGGCGGGGCGACGTTGGATCGCCGCCCGCACGGCATCTAGGAGTTTTTTGTGCTGGCAACCCCACTCATCGCCTTCATGTAGCCTTGCAGCGCTCCAGCGGTGAAGTGCTGGTTTTGGCAGGCCGCCGCCAGATTGTCAGGGGTGAATGGCAACGGCTGATCGTGTTCGTCATGGATACCACTCCAACCCAACACCACCTCGCTAAACAGTTTGCTATCACTCTCTGTACTCAGCTTGCGGAACTCATCGCTGTTCACCAATTTAAAATCCAAAGTGATATCGCAGGTTTGCACCTTGCCGCCATCCATCGGCACCGCAATGGTGATGGGCCACTTTTTAACAATGCGCTCTTTCACTAACTGAAACATGGTTAACGTCCTTACTGATTTAAAAGGTGTTTAAACAGGGTTTAACGGGTAAAAAACTGGTCGCTGTCGGCGATTACCGTCAATGGGATGCTGTAGGTCTGGGTGCCTTCCTGCTCGCCATAGCTCGGGCGACCAAACTGCACCCGCGAGCTTTGCCAGCCCACTTGATTGCCCACTGGGCCATTGCTGAATACCAACTCATGCTCTACCCCAGCCTGAGCCAGCGCGAACACATCCAACTCTGAGAGCTTTGGCGCTTCGATGACAATCGTGGCGGTTGGTTGATAATCAGTGATCATCACTTCCTCATGGCCGACGTATTCCTGATACGGCACTTGGTTGGCCTGGTCGTATTCGAGGGAGATCAACTTGGCGGCGGTGCCATCAATGGTAAAGCTGGAGTGCTGCACCCCAATCTTGAGCGGCGTTACCCAGGCACTGAAATCCGGCACGGGGTTATTAGCGGCAGTCACTGGCGCAAATAAGCCGGTGAATGCAAACTTGATCCCGCCAAAGTTTTTAGCCGGTGCGGTGAAAGACAAACTGCCCCGCGCCCCTACCATCTGGTGCAAGGTGCCGGACTGGTAGAAATAGAGCGTCAGGCTGCCGATTGCCTCTTCGTCAATGCGGTAAAACGTCTCTGACTGGGCCGCGTTCTCTTCCACTGTTCGCAGACAAGCTTTCATCAAGTCGCCCCATGGCGCGGCTTTGGCTGGATCGTTCGAGGCCGCTAAATCCACGGTAAATTCCACCGTGACGAAGGTTTCAGTCATGATTTGCGGGGATTGCCCCATCGCCCCGTTGTCATATTCAAGGCTCTGTGACTCACCGGCTAATGGGGTGATAGAGAACTCACGCCCCAGCACATGCTGCATGACTGCGCCTGGAACACCGTTTTCATCCGGTGTAAAAGCATCAAGGCCGTAGCTAGTTTCCAGACCAAAGCCGATAATTTTCTTTCTGTTTTTACGGGCCATACGCGTTTTGATCCTCGGTATATTCAGTTACAAAGTTATCCAGCCAGCTCGCCCGGCCACTTTCAATCGTCAGCAAACGACCACCGCCGAGCCAGTACGGCTCGAACGCATCCGAACCCGACCAACCAAACAGCCGTTTTCGCAATGCCTGGCGTAAAGGCTGGAGGTCAATCGGCTTGCCATTGCGTGACGTATCCACAATCACCACCCCGACGGTGGCGGTCAGTGATTGCAGGTAAGCGCCGGAGCCTCGAACATCCGGCCCTGGCGTTTCCCCTACCAAAAACACATACAGCGCAGGGGTTCGGGTGGTGCCGGATTTCTTCAAATCCAGCTGACTCAGGGCATCAATCTCGCTGACATCCTTCCACGGCGGATTGCCTTCCTTAAGTCGGGCCACCGTCAGTGCCACTACATCTTCCATCAGATAAAATCATCCATCAGATAAAGCCCTTGCCGTTCTGACGGCTAAACACCGAACCTGCACTGGTCATGATCGCGGTATTGTGGGTCACCGGTTGATGGTTATTGCGGTCAAGCCCTAGCTGCAACACCCCGCGCCCAACCTTTTCCAGATAACCGATAGCCTCGGCATAGCGCTTGGCGGCCTGATGCTCATCACCCAGTTGATCGTCATACAGGTAATAGCGGGATAAATCGCATGCGGTGCGCGTCAGTACCCGTGGCACCACTGGCAATGGCAGGTCATAGCGGCCGCCGAGATAACCATCAATGGTGGCACTCGCATCGTCCATCACCTGATCCAGCACGCTATCGACAATGCCGCCAGCGTTGCCGTCACGGTCAGTCAGCTCGGTCAATTCCTCTTCGCCGAAGCGGGCAACCATGTCGTCACGGGTACAGTACATAAGCGATCCTTGTTTAAAGCCGTTAGGGGCTAGGTTTTAGGGACGAGTAATTAGGGGCTAGTCGTTAGGGACGAGGGACTAGAGTCAGAGCAAGCAACGCCTGCCCTGCCTCATACCGTCCTATTACTTGCTCGGCTTTGTGGTTGCTTGGGTGGTGCTTGTTTTGACGGAAGCCATCTTTTTCTTGGTTACGCCGTCAGATACACCTGTTTGAACCAAAGCCCCTGTCGTATCGTCAGCCGGAGCTGTCGGCGCTGGGTCATCTTGTGCTGTTCCAAGTAGCGCCATACGCGGGTCGGCTTCCAGCATGGCCAGTTGCGCATGGGTGATCGTGCCAGCCGCCAGCGTATTTTCACCGGCCTTGAACGCCAACCCAGCACGGCGATAGCCATTGTGTGCCAGGCTTTTAACAATAAGGGCTTGAGTGATGAGATTACGTTTTTCCATAACATGAATGTCTCCGTTTATCTGTAGCAAAACCAAAAGCAGGGACTAGGAACGAGAAGCGAGTAGAGAAAGGCTAAGCTTTCGACTCTCTAAACTCGCTACTCCGGCTCCGCTCAGTCATTAGGGCAACCAAGGCACCACGACCAGTTCGACGGCTTTGTAGTTGGTGTTGGATTCGCCCTGGGCTTTGTTTTCCGCTTCCAGCACTTTCTTCGCGGCACTGCGATTGCTTGGGCCGCAGACTAATACGCTGGCCATGATCCCCAATGGGCGGCCCTCGTCTGACTTGAACGCCATCATGGCAGCGACTGCGCTATCAAAGTTGGCATCGGTCAGTTCAGCCTTGGAGGCAAACGCCTGCTGCCAGAACGCCACGCCCCAGTTACCGCGGCCATCGACGCCATAGACATATTCATCCGCCATGAAGACGTGATCCGACTGGCCTGCATCGGTCTTGGCGTTGAGGCGGTAGTCTTTGCGCTTTTGGTAAATGAACGGCTTAAGCGGACGACGGGTATCAAGCAGGAACCAAGCGTCTCCCTCCCCTGCCTGCATGTTAGAGACCGATGCCTCTTTGCCTGTTTCAGGGTTAACCACGGGATGATCGGTATCGAAGAAATACTGGCCGTCGTAGCATTTGGTGGTAGAGCCCGCTGCCATTAAGGCAAACAGCATTTCATCGGGGTGCGATGCCGCCGCATAGCCCATTTCCTGATACAGCGGCATGAACACGCCGTAGGCATCGTCATCAATGGCTTCCGCCGGAATGGCCACGGTGCTTTCGTACTTCTTGTTTTTGAGCGTGTAGTCATGGCTGGCCAGTTTCTTGACCTGACGATCCCCGACCCATTCACGCAGGCGGGGGAATTGTCCCAGCCAGGTATAGGCTTCCGCCGAGGTTGACGATGGCACCATGGTGGCGAACTGCGGCCACAACGCTGTATAGCTGCCGCTGCCAGTGTTAAACGCGGTTTTAATCGCCGTATAAAGGGCGCTTAAATTCTTCTGATTAATATCCACTTGTTACTTCTCCCTGCGCTATTGCGCGTCCCTATTTGATCCCTATTTGGTCCCGATTTAACTGCCACGCCCTGCTATTGGATCCCCAACCACACCCAGACCCCGTCGTCATCCACTTGGGTGATGACCCCGGCTTTAGGTCGTGTGTTGGTGGCGCTATCCAATGACACGCTGTGTTCATCAGCAAAGAACGCATCGCTGCCGACACTGGCATTAATGATATCGCCGCTGTTTTGAAACTTATGCTCACCGACCTCGACCCCGATGCGACTTTCCCCGTCTACGCCGTGGCGATTGTCGATGCCCAGTGATGACACCCCTGCACAGCTATCACCCGGCGCGGCACTGGCTAACCCAACGGCCAATCCTGCTGCCAGCATCACCACCACGTTACCGCCGATGTACTGGCCCCCTTTCACCGGATAATCACGGCGGGTGCCACTGCGTTTTGCTTCGCTCATTAGCTGTTGTCCTTTTTGGCGGCCAAGAACGCGGCTTTGTCGAGATCGCAGGCCTTGAGAACGGCCAGCTCTTCGGCGGTCAGGCCGTCATCGTCTTGGGATTGTTGTTGAAAGGTGACGCTGGTTTGCTGGCTCGTGGTTTGTTGCGCCGTAAGGGCAGCAATCGCCGGACGGTTTTGCAACATCGCGGTTAATGCAGCCACGCCTTGCTGCTGGCCGAACTGGGTCAGGTAATCGACTTCCGCCTCAACAATCTGGCCTTTATCCTTGGCTGACTTGATCACCGACTCGATGCCGTTGGTATCAGAGCCCGCTTTAAGTACCGCCAGTTCACCCACTACCCCGTTGTAAGCCCCAATCGGGACATACTGGGTGAGGTCAATCGCCTTGCCTTTTTCGGCAGTCAGCACCGCGACTTGGCTTTTCAGCTCACCGCTTTCATTGGCTTTGGTGTGCAGGGTATCCAGCGCCGTCAGGGCGGCTTGCCCTTGTTCTTTGCTCAGGGTGTCGCCGCTGGGTTCAATGCCCAGCTTGGCAAGCATGGCTTTGAGTATTTTATCCACGTCACGATCCTCCATTTGACCGTATAGGTTGATTTCAGTACCGACACCGGCACTGTGAGAATTGAATCTAATAGAGAAGTCCGCCGACTTTTCGGCATACAGCGCGGCCAGCGATTCCATGCCCACTACACCGGGGTCATTGGTGATCGCGGCCATGCGCAGCAATAGCGGGCGGCCTTGTTTGTCATAGGGGAAAACAGCAGAGAGAAACGCATACTCATCGTTGTCGATGTGCGCTTGGGCGTTACTTGTCCAGTCCGGCTTGATGTATAAGCCGAGACCATCACGCCATTCGATGTCGGTCTCACTCGTCAGCCAGCCTGCGGCCGGAGCGGGTTTGCCATTCTCGGCGGCATGCAGAGTTTGGTGCTCGTAGTCGATAAGCACTTTGGGGGCAGCAGCCCTAGTGGCGGCAATCATCTGCGCGGCAATAGTGGCATCTAAGTGCCAGTAGCCGTCCTCGGTATCATGGGGGCGACCGTCACGGGCTTTGAATGGCCCTGCTGGCAGCAGCTGTACCCAGCCGTTGTCGTGATGGTTAAGGTCAGCGACCAGAACCGCGACGTTACCGGTTAGGTTGGCAGATAACACTGCCTGGGCGATGTGAGTGAGATTTGATGTTTTCATAGCGCCAGTGTGGCGCTATGAGGGGATTAACTGGGAAGGAAGGGATTCGGGATTTTTGTAATCTCTAATGTAAAAGCCTAATTGGTAAAGTTGAAATCCATTTGTCGTGAGTATTTAATATCTTTACATGATCAAGTATAAAATATATCGTCAAAATTCCACTAAAAGAACGATGTTATAAAACGACAAAACTCTATATTATTATGCTTTTTCTAAATACTTTGCCTCATACTTATTATCTAGCAATTGTTCAAAATAATGAACACACGGAGTATGATATGTCCCAACTTTAAATGTTGACGCTGTGGTGTAACAAACATCTAAATGAGATAATGGATGTAACCTCCCATCTTCATTAGTAGGATCATAGTCATAACGAAGATAACCATCTTCAAATAACATTAACTCATGTACAAACGCCCAAATCCTATCTACATTTTCAAATAATTCCTCTAGTGGCTCCAGAAACTCTAAGCAATTAGGCGAATCAAAGCGCTCATCGTTTAAAAAAGTTAGTATTCGTGATGATATGACATTATCAACATCAGCAATATTATTCGTATAAAAAATTAATTTATCTTGCTCTTCACGAACATGAAAAGGCGAACGAATAGAGAATATCTTATCCTCTGACTCATAAATAAACCGATTCATATCATCTATTATTATTTTTAAATTACTCTTAACTTCTCCATTAATCTTAATATGGCTATGAACATACTTCACAGTATGCATTAACAACCTGATAATATCTTTTTTGCACCTTATCGGTGCAAAAAAAAGATCAACATGAGCTTCCGCTATTGGTATAGTAAACGATTTCAACAAAAAACCCCTTAAGAAAGCAAATTCTTATTAAATTCAATAACTTTTATTACTGTTTCTCGTTCAAAACCATCGCCAACAGTCTGTTGAATAATCTTATAAAATTGCTTTCTAAACTCGAGTGGCACACTTAATTCATCAAATAAATCATAAACAGAGTCATAAAACGACTTAGTAAGATCCGTATATTTTATAGTCGTTTTTATCTGCTGTATTTCATCCTTTGTTGGTTTTTTAATGACCAGTTTCCCAGTTTTATTGATGTTTTCCAACTCGCCTTCTATGCTGGCCAATAGCCCGACATTACTTTCTTCATTAATTAGTAAATAACTAGTTAAAAAAGAACGAGTAAGCATCATATACAAAGCATTTCTATAACTTTGATAATTGTTGATTTTTTTAGTTACGCATATAACAAATGGGAATTCTAAGCCCTTAACATTATTTTTATTACTTACAAACAATGCACCTTTAATCTTATTTTTTGATTCGTAAGCTTTATTAACATCCCAACCAAACTCTTGCTTAATAGAGAAATAGAGATTATCCGCTGTGCTGTAAACATAATCGTGACTATCAATAAAAATAATTCCAATATCATCAACAGTTACCGATGGGTTTTCATTTTTGATTCGTTTAATAACATCAATAATTTTTGTTTCTGATGTTTCATTAAGATTTGCACTCGTTCGGACAATTTCAACACTTGGATGATCTTCATCTACCACATCAGCAAACCTACGCAGTGGCTCTCTTGATAATTCATATTTATCACCATTTTTTAATGGCTGATAACCACAAGCAAGCCACTCTTTATCTTCTAGCCAACGTAACTTAGGTGTTTCGAAAAGTCCCATTCCTAATGCGTGGGCAAACATTAAAGTCCGAGGATCTGTACGGTAACACTTACTCAACAAGAAATCAGGCTCGATTTCACTTACTAAATTTTCATCAAAAATACTCTGAAATATATCACCTGCAACATATACATTTTTACTTGTAACTAACTGACAAAGTTCAACAAATGAATCAGGGAAATCTTGGCTTTCATCTAATAATACATAATCAAATGCATACCCACATTCAGCTATAGAACCATTATTTTTCAAATGGTTAATTGTATTCTTACATGCATCATCAAAAGATGTATACTTACTATATCGATAGAATTGAGCTCCATAAAAATCACAGATATAACTATATGCACCTGAGTTTTTGTCATATTGCGACCCCCAAGCACTTACACACCATAACCGTTGATTCCAGAGAATCTGCTGTTCGACCTTCATAAAGTCAAAGAAATCAGGAATTCGCTTATACAAACTAGCGGCTAAAATTTTATTATGACAAGTAAACATAATTCGACTATCAGAGTTTTCTTCTGACACATAAAGCTCTTTAAGTTTATGTAGAAGCAACTCTGTTTTACCTGTTCCTGATAAACCTTGAATACGAATTGTGTTTTTATTAGGCTTTTGGTAAATGAAGCGTGTTTGATCTCCATCAAATAATAAAATCTTCTGTTTTACTCTATCTAATACATTATCAGGTACATCTTCTTTTACCTTCTCAATATCATTGATACTGCCAGTCAGTAACGAAATGAGTAACTCTGATTTTTTTTGTTTTTTAGGGTCATCAAGATATATATCTCTAAAGAACTCATTCCAATCATCAATATCCGAGGCATCAATTTCATTAATTAATTCCTCTCTCCATTTTCGAGGACGACCAATTTTGTCTTTATAACGATATTTATCTGAAATCGAACCTAAATCCTCAATAAAGTCTTCAACAAATTCTTCGAAATCATCATCTTCACTACCAAGATTAACAAACGTAAGCTTGTGATCTGGAGCTAATAGCACTAAAGCATGCTCATAATGATAGCTATATTTAGCATCACCTAAAGGTCTATCAAGGACATAGACCTGTTTCATATTCTCTGCTGAGAATTGCTCCAAAGATGTCAATAGAGCATTATTCTCTTCGTTTTTTTCTACTTGGAGGTAGAAGAAGCTACTAGACATTGTTTAGTAAGTACCTGTTTAGTTATGAAATTCTTTTCAGCTAATACTAATCCATTGGCTAAGGTAGATGAATATTTTTTTGTAATACAGCTGCATATCAAGCACTTTGCATCACATTATGTCATTAAAACTAAGTTTCGTATCTTAAACAAAAAATTTTATCATCTGATAATGACTTACCTTAGAAAACATTGATCAACCCCCCGCCACACCCCGTTTAAATCTCTTCAAGGGTGTTTAACTCCTTTTCACCTAAGCCGTTGTACCTCATCAGTTGCTAACCGCTTAGCGTCGATTACAGGACGTTTACTTATCCATCAGAAAATCACCGAGGATGTCATAGATCTCGCTGATATCATCTTGCGAAACACCTAACCAGGGACGGGCGGGAATGGCGGCGTTTTGTGGGCGCGCTATTCCTTGAGAGAGGAGGCTGCCACCGAAATGATGGATTGCGCCGTATTCAGAGTTGGTGCCGAACTCGAAGGCTTGCGGGGATGCGAGGTAATTCAGCTCTCGGCCTAGGTGCTGATTCAATACGAGGATCAAGCTTTGGTTCTTTTTCTTCCGCTTCTTATAGTCATCACTCAGTGCAGCCCAAGGCACACCATCTGGCGATACCTGCCGTTCCCAGCGGTCTGAGTGGCTAATGAGCAGCATCTCGCCGATATCCTGAAAAGCGGGTTGTAGGTTTGTTCCGGCTTGCAGTAGATGGTTAATCCGCTTTTGGATCGCCTCTTGGCCATCAATGGTGATGGTATAGCGCGCCCCGGCCATTACAGCAGCCCTTCTTCTCGGGCTTGGTTAAGCAGGGTTTCATCGGCTGCAGCAAAGACGGCTTCCCATAACTCGCCGATATAGTCTGCCTCCTGCCCTCTTGCTTGGCGTTCTAAGGCATCTAACTGACGTAGCGATTCAATGGTTAAAGGCTGTTTAAACAGTGCTTCCGCTTGTTCTAATTTGTCCATCTGGCTTGCTCCTTCATTTACAGACCTTCCTTTTCCTTTACATACCGACTTTATCGACCAGCTCACCAATGAAGCCATAAGCATCGGGCAAGGCTTGTTCCAGCGCTTGGGGGGATAACAACCAAGCCGCAAAGTGTTCGGCAAACCATTCATCATCATTACGACCACCATAACGGGTTAGCGATCCCCTACCTTTAACTTCTGGCGGCAATGACGGGCGTCCGGCTTTAAAATAGACCTGATGACCCATTTCGTGTGCCCAAGTAACCGCTATTCTGGCCGAGCTGTTTTTCACAGAGGCATTTAGCTGGCTTTCTGCTGCGGCTGAAAACGACCAGTACCGCATATCCGTTTTGCCTTTACTAATCGCGGCGGCAATCACATCGCGCAGCTGCAAGGCATCGACTTTAGCCAGCTTATCACTGGCTTTGGTTTTAACCACCACATGGTTCCAACTGCGGGAGGTAAAACCATTGGTGCGATTGATCTTACGGGCGGTATAGTTCCAGTGCGAGTACGCTGCGCCAGACTGTAGATAAGCCTCAACATCCTCGGCTATTGCTCGGCCTTTCTTGGTTCCTGTCATTTCCCCTGCTTTGAGAAACAAGGTTTTCAGGTCATGGGTTTTCAGCACCTGCGCAAAGGCGGCGACCTGCGGGGTATCCAACTCGGCCAGTAAGGTGCTGATCCCGCTGGCATCAACCCCTTTGACGGTCGAGAACGCATGATCAACGATACGAGGGGTTAGCCGTTGTGCCAGTGGCGGCTTGTTATCGAGCAGCGTTTTTGTTTTATTGGTTAACTGGGCGCTGCTCTTGGGGGTGTAATCAAAGCCGGGATCTATTCCCTTGGGGATGTGATGCACTTCCCCAGTGACCTTATCGATCCATTCATAGGTGGTGACCTTGGGCGCACCCGTGACGGTAAGCCCAAGCCGTTTTAAGTCTCGCTCGCTGGCAGTCAGCTTTTTGCAGCTGCAACCATAGCCATTGATTGGGGTATGGGTTTCCCACCACGGGTCGTCGAGCGGGATCACCAAATTGTTCCAGGCTAAATGCTCATGGCGGGGATGCTCTGCGCCCGAGTGCTTATAAATGCCATAGGGGCGACGGTGCTTAACCTGTTCAATCTGCTGTTCTCGCCCTGCGGTGTAAGCCTGGCGAATATTGGTTTCGTAAATCACCTGCGCCCGCCAGCTGGCAGTTCCGGCATGCGTCCAGCCGTGACGTTCAACAATGTCGTTAAACTGGCCTTTAAACCAGCCGAGGGATTTCCCTTCAGCTATCGCTTTATCTACCGCCTGGCGAAAGTCGGCCAGCAAATCAGTTTGCATGGCTCCGGCAACCATAAAGCCCCGGTCGTGGGCGTTCTGCCATACATCGGCCCAACGCTCTGACGGGACATCAGCCTTATGGCGAAAGAAAGCGATCTGCTCTTTGAACGGCAGGCTGCCGTATTGCACTGGCATTACTTGCCATCCTTCACATCACTGATGCCTGCCAGCTCGGCAGCGGCCATGGCTTGTGCCATAACCTCGCCCAGCTCTTCGGTGCCAATCACACCTTGTAAGGCCAGAATGTCATCACGCAGTTGGGTGAGCGAG
Organism: Photobacterium japonica; assembly: GCF_050337005.1. NCBI lineage: Bacteria > Pseudomonadati > Pseudomonadota > Gammaproteobacteria > Vibrionales > Vibrionaceae > Photobacterium > Photobacterium japonica. The sequence continues at coordinate 28,107 of NZ_JAKJSN010000055.1, forward strand.
GTTGCCCCTGCGACCAGTTCCCGCACTGGCTCCACCATGGCTGCCAGCAAACCGCCCGCCTCTTGGTGTAGTCGTTCGGTTTGTAGTTCGGCGGTATCTTTCTGCTCAGCTAACGCCTTCAGTACAGCCAACCCTTTCAACTCAACTTGTGGCATGTTCTGCTGACTTGGCGCACCCAGTACCGCTTCGCCGTCTTTGGCTTGGGGGATTTGGGTTTTATCGTGCGCCCAGGCTAACGGAATACGCATCCCCAATTGCACCAACCCCGGTAAGGCGGTCGATAACATCTGAATGTCTTCCGCTTCGGTGAGGTCAAATTCAAAGCGCGGAATACGATGACGGGTGCGGTAGCTTTTGCCATTGAGGGCATAGAGCGGAAACACCAGATCACGGGTTAAGGTGGCGGCTATCCGTTTCAGGTCAAAATCGCGGATTTCTTCCCGTACTTCGTTATGCACATTCCCCAGCGCATTGGTGCTGGTTTTGCCGTCGGCCTGACTGGTTAGAGTGCCACCGAGAATGGCTTTGGACTGGGATTTTTCACACCAACTCACCATGGCCATGAAGGGATCGCTCGCACCATCGGCGGCATTATTAAATTCAATGTCCATGCCCTTAGGGATAATACCGCCCGCATTATGGCCAATCGACATCACGGCCCGCAGCAAGGTGGCCTTCTCGCGTTCGGTCGCCCCTTCCGGGTATTTGCCCAGCCGTATCGGCAAGCCGTAGATCTCTAGGAACTCGGCCAAGTCGCGCACGCTGTAGTTTTTAAACAGGAACGGCCAGGCTAACACCCGCACTAAGCCACGGCGGGTTAGGTAGCCTGATTTGGCTTTGGCGGTGTGGGCTATCCAGCCGAAGGGGTTCAGTTCTGCCCCTTCATGGCTGCCATCTCGCAGCCGTAAGTGATTGCGGTTATCGGGGTGAGTCTGAAACCAAGACGGGTCACGATGATCGTAGCCAGTTACCAACTGCATGCCCTCGACCACATCCCAGCGCAGTTCGAGGTTGGAAAAGCTCTTGAGGGTCGCGTCGGCCATATCGAAAAAGGCATCTTCCAGCCAAGTCGCGTCTTCCAGCAGCTCTTGCAGCATGTCGGCATCGCGCTGTTCGTCGGCGGTGGCATTGCGAGGCGGGCGAATGTTCCAGTCGATATTGAGCAGGGCCATCTTGCGCTTGGCCAGTTCTGACTGGATATGGGCGTCTTTCTCTTCCATATCCTCGGCCAGCTCGCACTGGGCAATTAAGTCGCCGTCTTCGGCACGCTTCATGATGCCCGCCAGTTTCATCGGGGTCAGCCCAGATGAGGGATGCTCGGCAAAGTGGCGTTTAAGGGGAGTAAGACGAGAATCTGACTCGGTTTGTTGTTCGTCGAGATCGGCCGTTTCAATGGGACGGCCCCATAAATCGACAATGGGTGATGTTGCCATATTCTTATTCCTTGAAGATTGGCTTTTTAATAGCAGCCAGATTCCAACGCACTGCCTATATCATCGAGGTCATCGTCGTCGCTTTGTGCGTTTTTACCCGGCAGCGGAGTGAATTCAATCGCGGCCCCATCCATCCAGCTGGCACGCACGGCCATCGCCAGTCCAACAGCAAAGTCACCGTGGCGCTGCTTGCCGTCTTGGCCTTTGCTTTTGCCCTTGTCGATTTTCGGGACACCGTTGATCACCTGGATATGGCAGAGGTCATCCTTGATATCTTCATGGCGTGGCAGCTCTAGGTTCAGATCTTCAAATTCGGCTTTGAGCTTGGGCATCCACTCGCGATACCACGGGTCGTTAAGCGAGACCTGATCCACCATATCGGTGCCGTATTTCAGGGCAGCCGATTCTGCCAAGTAGCCGCCGTTCCCGGTGGCATCAAAGGCCATGCCGCGTTTTCTGGGTAAGGCTTCGAGCAGGTAATGGAGGATTTGGCGCTGGGCGTCATAGGTCATGTTGCGTAGCTCAACCACGAACGGGACATATTTGCTGAGGTTCTTGCGGATCGCCAACGGGACAAATATCGACAAGTCGCCTTTGCGGGCAAAGTCTTCACCAAAGGCATGGGAGTGGCTGACATCGAGCTTGTTTAATTCCGGCTCTAACACCTGTTTACACCAGTCATCGACGTATAATTTTCGCTGGCCGTCACTCCATTCCATGAAGCCTTTGGGGGCTTCGATAGTCAGGATGGGCGCGGAGTCTTTGCCCGGCTCTGCGGTAGTGGTTCGGGTCATTGCCGAATCAATCAGCACCAACGGGATATACTGGCCACTGGATGCCTTGGGGACGCAGTAATACTCTTCTAACGCATCGTCTTCGGTGGCGGTGTCGTTGAGCAGGTTGGCTTTCCACTCGTCTTCTTTTTCCTGTGACCATTCGATTTTCTGCACCTGGCAGATGCGCTGATACAGCCCTTCGGCACAGGCATCATCCAAGGTGATGGTGTGGACGCTGTAGCGTTTCTTGCCTGCCCGCGAGTCATTAATCAGGCTGTTAAACAGGTTGCTCACGCCATTATGGGTGCTGATCAAACGCACCTTCGCGCCCCACATGGTCAGGGCCAGCGCGGCTTTGAGCACTTCGGCCAGACGATCATGAAACGCGGCCTCATCAATGATGACTGTGCCCTGCATCCCCCGCAGGTTGGATGGGTTGGAGCTGAGTGCCTGCACCTTGAAACCGGAATCGAAGTACACCACAAAGGTCAGGATGTCTTTGTCTTCATCGGCCAGCACTTCTTCTTGTACTTCGCTGGCGACCTTATTAAACGCCTTGGCCCACATGGCGACGGCATCAATGAACTCTCGCGCCATCTCTTTGTTCGAGCCGACATAGAATACGTTGCTGCCGCCCTCGCCTTTTGCTGCACCAGCACTTAATGCAGAATCTGCCGCTTCGGCAAAGGTCAGCCCGGTTCGGCGGGATTTTTCGGCAATCTTGAGCACTGAATCATCTTCAATCCAGCGTTTCTGGTAACCCAGCAGCAGCTCATCGGGATCAAAGGCACAAGCCGTATCGCGTTTAGAGTGACGAGTTTCGAGGAGACGAGCATCGTTGGCCATCAGGCTATCCCTAAGATTTCTTTCTTGATGTTGGAGACAGTTTCAGCGGTCAGTCCGGCTTTCTTGCCGACGGTTTCCGCGACCTTGGCCGCTTCATCGGCAAACGCTTTGCGGATTTCCTTCTCGCGCTTATGGCTCGACATCGCGGCACTTTCGAGACGCTGCGCTGCCAGCATGGCATCTTTGATCATGCCGATATCAACTTCGCCATCCTTTTCATTGGCGTTCATCATGGCTTTGAATAGCTGGGTACGGCCGATTTCAAGGATGAGCTTGGACACTTCTCCGGTCGGCTTATCACCAAGCTGGGCCACCAGCGCCTGAGAGACTTCGCGAACATCCCGCAAATCTTTGCCGATGGCTTCCATGCGGGTGGCGTAACGGTTGAGGCCACTGCGTGAGGGTTTGAGATCTTCCGGCAGGCCGAGCTGGTCGATATGATCATGCACCGCATCCAGCACATCTTGTTGGGAGTTGCGGCCATCACGCAGCAGCTCATCGAGCAGCCGTTTCACGGTCTCGGGCAGCAAATCAATCTTGCTGCGGCGGCCTCGGGTTAGCTTGTCTTCTTTCTTATTCTCGGTCTTGTCATTCATGTCACTCTCCCGGACGTGGCTTTTTAATGCCCGACACGGTGACACGACCACTTGCGACCTCTTCCCCCCGCCCGGTTAAGGTCGCGATATAGGTGGAGCCTAACTTTTCAAGCGTGACCAATCCCAGTTCCGCTAACCATTCCAGCGCGGCCCGCAAGGCGTCTCGGCTGATGTCTAGGCCATAGCGGTCTAACCCATCCTGAATAATTGACTCGTTCAAGTCATACCCCGGCACCTCAGACAGCAGGCGCAAAATGACCAGCCGCTGGTGCTCTCGGAGAATTTGCGTGATCGCCATTATTTTTGCTCCTGCCTTAATTCGTTTTCATACAACATGGCCAGCCGATTCTCGATACTCTTCATCGAGGCGAGAATAGATTCATTCTGGGTGGTCACTTTCACCACGTTTTTATCCATCTGGTGCCACTCTTCCCGAGACGGCAAGCTGGCCTGCTCTTTCTCTATCGCCGTCACCCGATCTGCCAGCTTGCTGTGATCGGCTTTGGTGGCAAAGCGATTCGATAGCCAGGCAAAGACCCCTGCCCCTGCTAAGCCTCCCGCTACCACCACAATCGGCCACCAGGTTTTGATCAGTTCACCGTCCATGTTTCCCTTTCTCTTTATTGCCGATCTTCTCGATGATGGATTCGCACGGCACGCAGCGCACCGCCTCGGGGGCTTTTTCTAGCCGGCGCGGATCAATCATTACCCCGCAGCCCAGGCAATAGCGCCCGTCATTATCTTCATCCGGGATTTCCACCGGCTTGCGTTGTCGGTAGATGCAAGCGGCGATGTAGGCATCCGTTTCGACAGCGGCCCTGTCTACGACATCTGACATGTGGTTCATTCCTTGTGTAGGTACGCCTTAAATTGCCAGGCTTATGTCGCCGTGCCTTGGCCTTTTTCTCGGTGACGAATACCCATATAAGCGGTCGCCAACGCGAACATGATCCCGGCAATCACCATGTCAGGCCCGTCGCCTTTGCCCAAGGCCTGCAAGGCTTCCGCGCCAATGACGTAAATCGAGCCGGAGAACGCGCTGATGTAAGCCAGGTTCGGACGGCATGCCGCCACTTTGTCGCTGGTTGATTGGTCACCACGCTGAATGGTTGCTTGCCCGACAGAGAAAATAGTTTCTTCATGTTCCAACTGGCGGGCTTCACGTTCGGCATCAATTTGTGCCAACTCAACTTGGATTTTCTCCAGCTGCCTGATCTCTTCTGGCGACAGCGTTTTCACCAGCTGTTCCATTTTGACTTGCTGAGATTCCGGCGAAGATAACGAGCCGCTGATCTGCTCGACCGCATCGGCCACCTTGACCGCCGTCTGGCCGCTCTTTTCACCAAACAAGCCGCCCACCGTTTTAATAAGCGTCGGGCCAGCTTTAAGTAATGAAGATGCCAAGCTAATAAGTGTGATCGGATCCATCACATCCCTCCTTAGTGTTCGATGATATCGAGCTGCCAAGTCTCGCCAGCAAGCAGGGTCATCAAACCATTAAAGGCCTCGGTGGAGTTCATCACCGCCCATTCCCCACGGCTGACGCCAAAGTGAGTACCAGGCGCAAGACAGCCTTGCAGTTCATTGGGGCGATTGGCTTTATGGATCAGGCAGTGAGTGCGAACACTTGGCCCGTAACGGGTAACGCTAAGCGTTGGCGCTTCAAGGGCATAACAGGTGCCAAATTTATTGCTTTGATGTGGGATGAGTTTGTAAGTACCTGGCGGTACACAAGAGACATTGGGCTGGTTGTTTTGCCAAGGCCGCTCGACCATACAGCAAACCTGCTTGCCATCTTGAGTATGTAAGGTTGAAAACGTGCCGTGACTAAAATGGCGACGCTTGAGAGTGAGGGTTTTCATGGGCATCCCTGTAAATTGTTTGATTACAGGGATGGTATGGGGTGTGGAGCGGTTGGTGGGTTGGAAGGGATTCGGGATTATCGGATAGATTTACTTGTTTCTTGTCAACAGCACCCCAAGCACGGCTCCCAATGCGGCTCCAGCTAATACGGCACCAACTTGACTTGATTGCTGCGTCGCTTGCTTCGTTGTTTGAATTGCGATGCTTTCTTCTTTCTTTAGTACATCAACACCTGACTGTGCTTTGCCGATAATATCCGATGGCGCAATATCTAACGCCTCACATAACAAAAATAACTGGTCTATGGTTATTGATGCTTTTCCTTTCTCGACCCGGGATAAAACAGGCTGGGACATCCCCGTGCGCTCTACCAAATCGGCCTGCTCTAGCCCTAGGTTCTTTCTCTGCTTCTCAAGCTCATAACCAACTAAAGCATTATAAGTAACCAACTGTTTCATAGCACCCCCTGTTGACATGGTGAATATAACATGGTTTCATACGCCACATTCGAAATGCGAATATGAGTACAAAACAGAATGTACTGACAATTTTAACATAAACAAGGAAATATGAAAATATGATGGAACTAACTAAACTACAAACTTTGAATCTTGAATCTGTCAAAGAGGTTTACAGAAAAAAAGCCAGTGGGATGGTGGCACATGCGGGGTTGCTGCTTGAATTTACTTGTGGAAGACAAGCCATCCTTCACAATACCCCTGAACGCGGCGCACATTTATCATCATTTGAACAGTTTGCCGAAAACCAAAAAGTGAACGTCACTAAGGAGTATGTCTCTGAACTAGATACGATGAAGCAAAGGATCATCAATGTTCTTTCTAACCCAAAAGATTACTGTATATTTGATAATTGTGAGCATCTTGCATCAAAAGTCATAACTGGGGTTCCTAGTAGCCCACAGCTAGTCGCAACAACTTCTGGGGCCGTAATTGGAGGAACAATCGGGTATGCACTAGCCAAAGAAAACAAAGTTATTGGTACTGTAGTCGGTGGATTAATCTTTGGTCTCTTATCTCTTCAAATTGCAAAATCCTGCAAATTACAATAATTATCCTCTTCACTTAAACTGTTTCACATAGGGAGGCTAATTCAGCTATCCCTAAGTGAAACATCCTCAGCAAGTCCCCACTTCTTATACATAATTCACTACTCATTACTGCCTCTATCCGAGCAGATAGAAAATCAGAACAGCTCCCGCTGCCTGCGCTTCACTTCAGCCTGTCGTTGTTCGCGGATGATTTCAGTGATTTGGCGTTCGGTCAGCTTATGGTGATTTGCCAGCTGTTCGATATTACGGCCGTTGTATTCACGCCAGATGGCGATATTACGCAGGGCGGATTTTAATTTGGTGCCCGTGGGGATGTAGATGTCACGACCACCGAAGTAATGACCAAGGGCTATGGTCAGCTTATCGGCCAGATGCGGTGCTTCAATGTTGGCGCGTTTGAGTTCACTATTTAGCACCTCACTCAACGATTGCAGAGTGGATGGCCAACGCTGACGTACGTTATCATCAGCAATTTCAGACACGCTGTTAATCAACAGTTCAAGCTCTGCCGCTTCGGTTTTGAAGATCTCCTGCTGCTGTTCCATACCCCACCCCCAATTTTTACGAATCGTCTTATTGAACAAGGCGGGGATCGCTGAGTCAATCCAACATTTCCGCTCGCGGGAAAACAAAAACCGCCGGAGGGCGGTTTTAATATAGAAGATTCATGACTATAAATAATTATTAATAGTCTCAATATGGTGCATTATAG
>NZ_JAKJSN010000056.1:0-34484 GCF_050337005.1 Photobacterium japonica
TGCATGTGTTAGGCCTGCCGCCAGCGTTCAATCTGAGCCATGATCAAACTCTTCAATTAAAAGTGTTTGCTGCTATAAATAGCGACTCAATGAAAAACTGTTTTTGTTCATTACCGAAGTAACGAACGAATTGACTGTGCCAAATCATAAGTAAACTTATCATTTGTATTGGTCACTCAGTATCATTGATAATTCTTTTGTTGACTATCATTTCACGAGTGCCCACACAGATTGCATGGTCAAATTGTTAAAGAACAATACTGACGGGYTAGCGACTTAAGTTGCCGTTCTCCGTGTCAGTGAGGCGGCATTATAAGGAGATTCATCAACGGCGCAACCCCTAAAAACAAGAAAAACAACAAAAACAAACCAACCGAGCAATAAACAAACAAAAACACTTAAATTCGCTCAGAGCGCAACCAGAAACACTTTCCATCATCGTGCGGCTATTGTTGAACATAACAAAAAACGTCAGTCGTCAGTTCAATCCTCAGTAAGGGTCTCGCCTTTCATTCTCTTCTTCAAAAAGCAACACACCGCCCGAAGGCGGTGTGTTAATTAACGATAGCGGCATCGATTAATGACGCGCGACAATTTGGCCGTCTTCTGCCACCACGGTGATCGGCTTACCCGTTGTGATTTTGCCGGACAAGATATCTTGCGCCAGTGGGTTCTCTATATATTGCTGAATAGCACGCTTCAGTGGGCGCGCACCGTAGACAGGATCAAAACCCGCTTCGGCAATCAAATCCAACGCACTGTCATCCAGTGACAGCGTGTAATCCCGCTCACTGAGGCGTTTCACCAAACGTGCGATTTGAATCGACGCAATATTTTTGATGTTTTCCGCCCCCAATGGATGGAAGACGACGGTCTCATCCACACGGTTAATGAACTCGGGGCGGAAATGCTGTCCGACCGCTTCCATCACCATCTGTTTGATGCCCGCATAATTGAGATCACCAAAATGCTCTTGGATTTTGTCTGACCCTAAGTTCGATGTCATGATCACAACGCTGTTACGGAAATCAACCGTGCGACCTTGGCCATCGGTTAAGCGGCCATCATCCAACACCTGAAGCAAAATATTGAAGACATCCGGATGGGCTTTTTCCACTTCATCCAGCAGGATCACCGAATAAGGACGACGACGTACCGCTTCGGTTAGATAGCCCCCCTCTTCATAACCCACATAGCCAGGAGGTGCCCCCACCAAACGGGCGACCGAGTGTTTCTCCATGAACTCGGACATATCAATCCGTACCATGGCATCATCACTGTCGAACATAAAGTTCGCCAAGGCTTTACACAATTCGGTTTTCCCTACACCGGTTGGGCCAAGGAAAAGGAAGGAGCCAATCGGACGGTTAGGATCCGCTAAGCCCGCACGGCTACGGCGGATTGCATTAGAGACCGCTTCTACCGCTTCATTTTGCCCAATCACGCGCTGATGCAAGCCCGCTTCCATTTGCAGTAACTTATCACGCTCCCCTTCCAGCATTTTAGCGACTGGAATCCCGGTTTGGCGCGACAACACTTCGGCGATTTCTGCATCCGTGACCTTGTTTTTCAACAAGCTCATTTCTTGCATCTCAGCTTGCGCCGCCAAATCCAATTGCTTTTCGAGTTCCGGAATGCGGCCATACTGCAATTCAGACATACGGTTCAAATCCCCTGCACGACGGGCGATTTCCATGTCTGTGCGCGCTTGTTCTAGTTCGGTTTTGATATGCTGCGTCCCTGACAAGGCCGCTTTTTCTGCATTCCACACTTCTTCTAGCTCTGCGTACTCACGCTCTTTCGCGTCCAAATCCACACGCAGATCCGCCAAACGTTTCAGGCTGGCATCATCGCTTTCTTTTACCAACGCTTGTTGCTCAATTTTCAGCTGAATGATACGGCGCTCAAGACGGTCCAAAGACTCTGGCTTAGAGTCAATCTGCATACGGATGCTGGATGCCGCTTCATCGATCAAATCAATCGCTTTATCGGGCAGCTGACGATCTGAGATATAGCGGTGTGACAGACTCGCGGCCGCCACAATCGCTGGATCGGTAATTTCCACATGATGGTGCAACTCGTAGCGCTCTTTAAGACCACGTAAAATCGCCACGGTATCTTCTACTGTTGGCTCATCCACCAGCACTTTCTGGAAACGACGCTCAAGTGCCGCGTCTTTTTCAATGTATTGGCGATACTCATCCAGCGTAGTTGCACCGACACAGTGTAGTTCACCACGGGCAAGAGCCGGTTTGAGCATGTTACCTGCATCCATTGCGCCCTCGCCTTTACCGGCGCCCACCATAGTATGCAGTTCATCAATAAAGAGGATCACACTCCCCTCTTCTTGTGACAGCTCGTTCAAAACGGATTTCAAACGCTCTTCAAATTCACCGCGGTACTTTGCCCCGGCAATCAATGACCCCATGTCCAGTGACAGCACGCGCTTATGGCGAAGGCCTTCCGGTACTTCACCATTAACGATACGCTGGGCCAACCCTTCAACGATGGCGGTTTTACCGACCCCTGGCTCACCAATGATCACCGGGTTATTTTTAGTTCGGCGTTGCAGCACCTGAATAGTACGGCGAATTTCATCATCACGGCCGATCACCGGATCCAACTTGCCTTGCTCAGCACGTTCGGTCAGATCAATCGTGAATTTTTCCAGCGCCTGACGGTTTTGCTCAGCATTAGGATCATCGACCTTCTGGCCGCCACGCACTTTCTCAATCGCTTTTTCGATTTTATCCGCTGTCATCCCTTTGGCTTTCAACAATTGACCCAGCGGGCCTTTGTCATCGACGGCGGCAAGAATAAATAGCTCAGAGGAGATGAACTTATCGTTGCGTTTCTGTGCCAGCTTATCGCACATGTTCAGCAACATGCCCATACCATGAGACAGTTGTACATCACCGCCAATACCGCTCACCTTAGGCAAACGATCCAGCAATTCAGCAAGTCCCGATCGCAGCGACGCCATGTCAACATCCAATAAGGTCAGTAACGGTCGAATCGTACTGCCATCTTGGTTCAACAAGGCCACCATCAGGTGAGCCGGTTCGATATACTGATGATCACGCCCTAATGCCAGCGATTGCGCATCAGAGATCGCCATTTGAAATTTGCTCGTAAAACGGTCAAGACGCATACGTCCTCCTCTCTATTCTATCGATAGATATGGTGATCACCTTCTCGCTTTTCAATGCTCTGTCACTACAGATTCTTCGCTCATATGCTTTTTCCCGATATTTAACGGCGTAAAACCCTCGCCGACAAGTCAATCGATTTGATTATAGTTCGTGCATTGACAGGCGTAATCCGCATGGCGTACCATTTAAACGTACGCCATTCTTTATCAAGGATCACCATTATGACAAAGCAACGCCAGATCACCCGAATCATGACTCTTGCCCTACTCATCATGCCCGCTACTGCTTTGGCGCAGCGCGATATCCAAGAACGACGTCAGGAAGCCCGTCAAGAAGCACGTATCGATCACCGCACAGAAGCGCGCATCGATGATCGCCACAATCACACCAGCCCAAACAATGTCATCGTGATTCAACAAGCGATGCTACGCACCGTGAGCTACAACGGGATCGTATTGCTGCAAGATACGGCGAACCAACGTTTCTACCGCGCAGATGCTAATGGCTACCGCCTGTATAACGTGCCATATGGCGCATACGTTGTGGAACTGTCACCCGCCAACCCGATTAATATCACCGTACTCAATTAAGCACGTGACACACGACGCGATCATTGTGTCTGACGTACGTATTCAGTCGAGAGAAGACAGACAGTGATACCGATCGCATCACACAAGCATGGATGACACATTGGCATAGACAGGATCCCTTGACGACGGAAGATAACCGCCATCACCATACGAAAAGGGAAACGCACCATGAAAGGAATGAATGGTTTACGTGCAATCGTCTTGGTCGGTTGTGGGCTAGTCTCACTCAACAGCTGGGCCGCTTGTGATGATGATGCGAATGCACAAGTGCATTTGGTGTATGTCGAAGCGTTTGCGGAAGGTGCCAATGCTGGCCAAATCGTGAAGCAGAAGGTGGATTACTTACGCAATGTCATGTCGAACTCTGCGTTTGAATCGATTTCATCGATCCAATCAAACGTCTCGATGTATAAGGAATCAGAGGAAAGTAACAAGCTGATGATCACACTCAGTAGCCAATATAAAGGCGGTTTTGAGGCAACGACCCAGCTTGTTAATAGTAAGCATCATATCTCAATCGATATTAGCCAATGTCACTAACGCCTCTCTGTCACACAGAGTCACAAAAACGAAAGCGCTCAGTGCTTACTTACGGTGCGTCTATCCAAATTAAACTGGCTTGACGCCCCGTCACACCGTCGCGGCGATAGGAATAAAACTGTGCGGGAGAGTGGTACGTGCAGTACTCTCCCCCATACACGGCGGACACACCGACAGAGTGCAAACGCTGCGTAGCCAGCTGATACAAATCCGCTAGCCATTTATCTTCCGACCCGTCCCCCGACACCACAAATGACTGTGCCGCTTGGGGATCTTGCGTGATAAATTGCGCGCGCACTTCACCGCCGACTTCAAACGCCGTCGGGCCAATGGCCGGCCCCAACCACGCCATGATTTCATCAGGCGCAGCGGAAAAGGCCGCTACCGCCGTTTCAATGATCCCATCTGCCAAACCACGCCAGCCCGCATGTACCGCAGCCACTTCCGTGCCCGCTTTGTTACATAACAACACTGGCAGACAGTCAGCCGTCATGATGGTGCAGGCCATGCCCGGCACCTGCGTATAACTGCCATCCGCATCGGGCACACCTTCAAGGGCATGCGGCAAGGTCAGCACTGTGGTGCCGTGGATTTGGTTTAGCCACACCGGTGGTGTGGTAAGGGATAATACTTGCTGCAATGTAGCCCGGTTATCCGTGACCGCATTGATATCGTCCCCAACGTGCATACCCAGATTAAACCCTTGATAAGGGGCAGCACTGCAGCCGCCCTCACGCGTGGTCGTTACAGCTTTCACCGAGGCAGGCGCAGGCCAGTTGGGCACGATCAGCATATTAGTAGTCATCCTCGCTGTGCGCTTCTTTGTCTTCACGCAGGATGTTCATCATCACCACCATGTCGACAGGCAACGCCGCGCGCCATTCCATCAACTCACCCGTGATTGGGTGCGAAAGACGCAGCATACGTGCGTGCAAGGCTTGGCGATCAAACGCACGTAGCGCGTGGATCAACTCATCAGCCGCATCGCGTGGCGGACGAGGACGGCCACCGTACGTAGCATCACCCAATAGCGGGTGGTTCAAGTACGCCATGTGTACACGGATCTGGTGGGTACGGCCTGTTTCAAGGCGTAGCACGATACGCGTATGCTCACGGAAATGCTCAGACACACGGTAGTGCGTGATCGCATCTTTACCCATTTCATTCACGGCCATGCAAGTACGTTTGGTCGAGTGACGGCCAATCGGCTTTTCTACCGTACCACCGCCGGTCATCTTACCGATTGCAATCGCTTCGTATTCACGGGTGATCTTACGTTTTTGCAATGCACGCACCAGACGCGTCTGCGCTTGAATCGTCTTCGCCACCACCATCAAACCGGTGGTGTCTTTATCAAGACGGTGCACAATACCCGCACGCGGCACTTCCGCCAGCTCTGGGCAATGGAACAACAGCGCATTGAGCACCGTACCATCTGGTGTACCGGCACCTGGGTGGACAACAAAATCACGCGGTTTGTTGATCACCAAGATGTGCTCATCTTCGTAGACGATATCCAATGGGATGTCTTGCGCTTCCCAACGTTCTTCGTCTTCAATTTCAGCATTGATCAGTAGCTCTTCGCCACCCATCATTTTGATTCGAGGTTTGGTTATCACGTTTCCGTCTACTGCAACCATACCGTTAAGGATCCACTCTTTAATCCGAGAGCGAGAGTAATCTGGGAATAATTCAGCGACAACCTGATCAAGGCGCAAGCCTAACTGGCTATCTTTTACTGTATTTGTTAACTCTATCTGCTGTGCCATACCGAACTTTTTTAAAAAGCGTGGGACTAAACGTCAAACGCTGCGTAAAATAACCTAATAGTGTCATTGTATCTGTTAACGGGGCTAACCGTAATGGATCCACAGAAATAAAATTTTTATCAAGGAAGCAGACGCCACAATGAAACGCCTGACCCTCACAGCTCTTCTTGCCGTAACTCTCCTTTCAGGTTGTTCAACCACGGAAGAAGTGGTGCCGGATGTGCCACCTTCGGAACTTTACGCGACCGCCCAACAAGCCTTGCAAAACGGCAGCTGGACGACCGCTATCGAACGTCTTGAAACGCTCGATTCACGCTACCCGTTCGGGGCATATTCAGAACAGGTCCAGCTTGATCTCATTTATGCCTATTACAAAAATGATGATCTGGCACTGGGCGAAGCGACCATTGATCGCTTTAACCGTTTAAATCCGGCCCATGAAAAAGCGGATTGGGTGCTGTATATGCGTGGTCTGACCCGCATGGCACAAGATCGCAGCTTTATGCATGACTTGTTCAATATTGATCGCCACGATCGCGATCCTGAACCTGCGCGAAAAGCCTTTCATGACTTTAAACGCCTGCTAGAGCGTTACCCAAGCAGCCGTTACACCGCCGATGCGCAAGCCCGTATGGTCTTTTTGAAAAACCGTCTGGCCGACTATGAACTCGCCACCACGGATTTCTATATCCGCCGTGGTGCTTGGGTTGCCGCAATCAACCGTGCACAGTTGATCCAAAATGAATACGCTGACACACAAGCGGCACGTGAGTCTCTGGCAATGATGGCAATTGCCTATGAAAAACTGGGGCTGGACACACCGCTTGAAAACACCCGTAAGCTGATGGCATTGAACCCACAGTAAGCGCCGCGGTGAACAGAAACAAAAACAGCAGCCCTTGGGCTGCTGTTTTTTTGTGTTCTTTTTTCTGGTCGGGCAGATAACGCTCGGTGAACGGGTCACACCACGGCGTTTTGAGGCTTCGCCCAAGTGGTCAAAAATAACTCAACCTCTTGTTATAAATCGAATAAATCCCCTGAATAGCACCAGCCACCAGCGTTTGATATACCCCCATACTGCCCCAATTCATTCCATCTCGACAAGTACTTTCGTCAAACTTTTTTGCAACAAACAAATCACGATCACAGATTTTTTTGTGCTGATAACTTAAACGCCCAAGCGTGATGCAGATCACATTATTGTTCGCTGATTTTAGTAATCTGAAGTTAACCCAACAAGGGGTAGCAAAAGAGGAAAGATAATTATGACATTAAACATCACTGGTAAAAACCTAGATATCACCCCTGCTATCCGTGAGCGCATTGAGTTTAAATTCAAGAAGTTGGAGAGATTCCAAGTACCCTTTATCAGCAAGCATGCCGTCATCAGCACTGAGCCGAACCGCCAATTCAAAGTAGAGATTTCTGCTGCTATTCCAGGAGGTCAGCTTGTCGCCTCAGCAGAACATGATGATATGTACGGCGCCATTACTGAAGTGTACCAAAAATTGGAACGTCAACTTAACAAACAAGCTCACAAACCGACGGCGCGTCGCGCCAGTCACAGTGATAAGCCAGGCGTCGAAGAAGAAGAGATCGACGCAGCGGAAGAAGCCGAAGCATAATCACGACAAGAGGATTTCTCGGGGAGCCACCCGCTCCCCTAACAGCCCCGCACTGCGGGGCTGTTTAGTTTCAGCTTGACAACATTCCACCAGCTGCATAATGTTGAGCCATATCTCACACAAAATAGACAATGCCATCAACATGTATCCACATCCGCTGTTTTTCTTTCGCTTCTTTTTTATGTCACCGTAATCGGGGGCTCATCGTTACGTCAGAATGAAGCGAAAGACGAACAGAGAGCCTCCCCAACGCGGAGGCTTTTTTGTGGGTAGCACACAGAGACAGACAGGGAGCAACAATGACAACACCGCACTATTCACTGGATGACATTCGGGAAAATGTGACTCGCATTGATAATGAGATCCTCAAACTGCTCGCCGAACGCCGCCAACTGAGCTTGGCCGTGGCCAAAAGTAAAATTCAAACCGCGAAACCGGTGCGCGATCAAGAACGCGAACACGCCTTGTTATTGCGGTTAATTGAGCGAGGTAACACCGAGCAGCTCGATGCGCAGTATGTGACCCAGATCTTCCATACCATCATTGAAGATTCGGTCTTATACCAACAAGCGTACCTGCAAAAACTCACCAACCCTGACAGCCTGCAACCCACCGCACGCGTTTCCTTCCTTGGTGCCAAAGGGTCATACTCCCATCTGGCCAGTCGCCATTACTTCAGTAAAAAACAAACCACCTTGGTTGAGCTCAGTTGCTCCACATTCCGTGAGGTACTGCATGTGGTCGAAAACGGCCATGCCGATTACGGGGTGCTGCCGATTGAAAACACCAGCTCGGGATCAATCAATGAAGTGTATGACTTGTTGCAGCACACTAGCCTGTCGATTGTCGGGGAAATCACCCAGCCCATTGAACACTGCTTGCTGACTGCCGTCGAGACTCAACTGACCGATATCGACACCTTATATTCTCACCCACAGCCGCACCAACAATGCAGCGAGTTCTTACATGCGATGGGGAACATTAAGCAGGAATACTGCTCCAGCACCGCAGAAGCCATGCAAACCGTGGCTGAGCTACAACAGCCCAACGTGGCTGCCATCGGTAATGCCTCCAGCGGTGAGCTTTATGGTCTGACCGCCCTGAAAGGAAACATTGCCAACCAACAAGAAAACCATACCCGCTTTATTGTGGTGGCCCGGAAGCCCGTCAATGTGACGTCACTGATACCGGCCAAAACGACCCTGATCATGTCTACCGCCCAAAAAGCGGGCTCCTTGGTCGAGTGTCTACTGGTCTTGCGTAACCTCGGCATCAATATGACCAAGCTGGAATCTCGCCCGGTGATCGGCAACCCGTGGGAAGAGATGTTTTATGTCGACGTGGAAGAAAACCTGAAATCCAACGTAATGGAAGTGGCACTAGAGGAATTGACCCAACTGACGCGCTTTATCAAAGTGCTGGGGTGCTACCCGAGCGAGAACGTCAAACCGACCGACGTTGAGATCTAATCCGCCGCCTTTTTTATATCCTTTTTCGTCCCCCTTCCCCCGTTCAGCCACTGGCTTGACGGGGGTATTGCGAGCCGCTGAGCCATTGTATTTCAACGCATCTCTACTACCCTAAGATCACAAAGTGACGAAGGAGAGTAAGGTATGAGTCAGGGAAACATCATCGGCATACTCACAGGTGGACTCATGGGATCCGACCCCTATCACCCTTCATCCTGGTCTGGCAGCTCCGCCTCTTTTTTCCATGAACTGCAAAGACAGCAACGCTTAGAGTGTGCTTTTGGCCCTGAACTGAGCCGTTGGTATTACTATCGCCGCTTTGCCGGTTGTATTCATTACAACAAAGAAGTGTGGAAACGTAAGCTCTACATGAGTAAAGCCTACCGTGATGATCTCACGGCGCAAGCTCGTCAACTCGCCCACCAGCACGCCCAACAACACGCGTCCCCTGCCGCCCAGTCACACATCACTGCCGGCAACAGTGCGGTCGTCCAACTGGGCGCCTACCTCAATGCGCGGGAGATCTACGGCTCACGTGTCCCCATATTCAGCTACCAAGATGGCAATATTGCCGAGCGCCAATTCTCCAACTTCACCCCCAAAGCACTGCGGGCACAAAAAGGCCTGTTTGACGAAGCCATTAAGTACGAGAAAAAAGTCGCGCACGACATGGATTTGATTTTCACCACCAGCGAATACCTGCGCCAGTCCTTCATTGAACATTATGCGTTACCGCCTGATCGTGTCGTCAATATCGATATGGGCACCAATATCGCCCCGTTTGAACACATCACCAGTCAGGGGAAAGACTACACCCGCAAAGACATCCTCTTTATCGGTAAAAGTGACTTTTTGCGCAAAGGCACCGATATTGCCATTCAGGCGTTTGAACGCGTTCAACAACAGTATCCCGACGCGATCCTGCATCTTGTTGGCCCAGATGTGAAACACCAACAGCGCTACCCCAACCCGAATATCCGCTTTCACGGATTACTGTCAAAAGATAACCCGCAACACCTGAACACACTAGAGGCGCTCTTCCAGCAATGTGCTGTCTATATTCAGCCATCCCGCTATGAGCCGTTTGGGATCGCCCCTATAGAAGCCATGATGCACGGCATTCCTGCCATCGTGACGGGCGAATGGGCATTGAAAGAAAGTGTGATTGATGGCGTCACCGGTCGGCATGCCAAGCTGGAAGATCATCATGATCTGGCGGATAAAATAATTCAATTACTGCAAGACCCCGCGCTGCCGCAAATGGGCACACAAGCTCAACAGTGGGCAAAGGGCAATTTTACCTGGGAAAAAACCGTATCGACTCTGCTGACGCATATTGACCAAACGACCACCAACAACAGCAGCGTTAAACCGGACACCATTAAAGAGAGCACCGTTCATCCAAACACCGCTAACCCAACCGAGGTTAACTAACCGTGCGCACGGAGAGGCCGTCACGTCGAGGCGTGTAGAAATAAGAAGAACGCAGGAAGGGAAGAAGAAAGGTGTATCTCAATGAAAAGCCACTGGGGTGTCCGCACCCCAGTGAGCATTGCATGCATCAACGTCATGCGCGGTGAGTAGAATCGTTCGCCTGTCTAAGCAGTCCCTGGCTCTCGATTAAAAAATGCTGGGCATAATCCCCAAACCAATTTTCGACCCGACCAAACGCCTGTTTGAAGGTCTCTTTGTCTTGGTTATCCAGCATCTCAATCGCGTCACCAAAGCGCTGATGGAAACGTTTTATCATGTCAATGTTCTGCGGCGAAGACATGATAATGTCGGCGTATAGCTGGGCATCCTGCGCAAACAAGCGCCCTACCATGGCCAGCTCCAATCGGTAGATTGGGGAGCTCAAAGACATCAACTGCTCAAGCTTTGGATCTTCTTCCGCCAAGTGCACCCCATAAGCAAACGAGGTGAAGTGACGCAATGCCTGAATCAAGGTCATGCCTTGGTCGTGCTCAATGGCACTGATCCGGTTCAGTGACGCGCCCCAAATCTGGAACTGCTCCAATAACCACTGGTAGCTTTCTGGGTTACGGCCATCACAATATGCCACCACCTGTTTCGCCAAGCTCGCAATGTCCGGTCCAAACATCGGGTGCAACCCGACAACCGGCCCGTTATGCACGGCCAACATGGCTTGCAGTGGGCCGCTTTTTACAGAGGTTAAATCCGCCAAAATACAATCTTCCGGCAAATTGCTCAGACGACCGATGATCGCTTCCGTTTGGTTGATTGGCACTGACACCACCACCATACCGGCATCCGCCAATATCTCATCCGCCTGATCCCAGTCTTGGCTGCCCAGCTTTCGCACTTCATAGCCCGACAAGCTAAACAGACGGCAGAAAAGGCTACCCAATTGGCCATAACCGCCCACGACCACAATCGGACGCAGTGACGGATTCAGGCACTTAAAGCCGGAATCATTCTCACTGGCGTACGACTCGCGCATCGTACGACGCAAAATATCTTCAATCAGATCCGGCGGCACACCTTGCTGCTCGGCCTCCTGACGACGCGAGGCCAACATGGCAGCCTCACGATCCGGAGCATAAATGGGTAGGCCATGCTGGCTTTTCACATGACCCACCTCTTCCACTAACGCCAAACGGCGCGCTAGCAGTGCCACCATTTGTTTATCGACATCATCAATCTGATCTCGCAATGTACTCAGTTCGGCAACCATTGATGGGCTCTCTGTCATCTATTTGCTGTAACGATTAATCCATTCGCTGCTGCAGGAAAGGACGCAGTTCCTGATAAGCATGGGAGAGAAGCGCTTGGGTGTTTTCCCAGCTAATGCATGCATCTGTGATAGACACCCCGTAATCCATCTCGGAGAACGGTAAATCCGCGCTTTGGCTTCCTTCGTGAATATGGCTTTCCAGCATCAAGCCAATGATTGACTTGTTTCCCTCTCTGATTTGATGAAACACATCTTCCGCCACCAGCGGCTGGCGACGATAATCTTTACGAGAGTTTGCGTGGCTACAGTCTACCATTAGCGATGGGGAAAGACCTGCTGCTTTCATCTCGTTCTCACATTCCGTGACCGACACCGAATCGTAATTGGTTTGCTTCCCGCCGCGCAAAATGACATGCCCGTCAGGGTTACCTTCAGTATTGAGCAACGCCACCTGTCCATCCCGGTTGATCCCCATGAAACGGTGACCCGAAGCCGCCGCCTGCATCGCATTGATCGCGGTACCTAAGCTGCCGTCAGTACCGTTTTTAAACCCTACCGGCATCGACAACCCACTGGCCATTTCACGGTGCGTTTGAGATTCCGTGGTACGGGCGCCAATCGCCGCCCAGCTGAACAAATCACCCAAGTACTGCGGGCTGATCGGATCCAACGCTTCTGTCGCCAGCGGGATCCCCATTTCGACCAAATCAATCAACAGTTGGCGGGCAATGTGCAGGCCTTCTTCCACTTCAAATGAGCCATCCAAATGTGGGTCGTTGATCAGCCCTTTCCAGCCCACCGTGGTACGTGGCTTCTCAAAGTACACCCGCATCACAATGTATAACTGATCACCCAGTTCTTCGGACAAGGCTTTTAATTTCACGGCATAGTCCTTTGCCGCTTCAATATCGTGAATGGAACACGGCCCACACACCACCAATAACCGGTGATCTCGCTTATGGATAATGTCTGCAATGGTTTGACGAGACTGATGGACAAACTGCAAGCCCGCATCACTGACAGGGAGCTTGTCACGCAACTGCTGCGGGGTGATTAACACCGATTCATTTTCGATATGGACATTATTGAGCTGATCTTTTTGCATATGGGCATCCCTGTAAATCAATAAATACAAAACCGTGAACGAAGAACAGGATCTCCCTGTTGAGGGTAAAACCATAACAAGGATGTCACGTTCATTGCAAGGCAGTGTAAACAAAAAACACCAATCGTAAATCTAACTTTACATCAAATGTGTTTTGGCGATAATTAAGAAAGCCAGTTACCATAGTGCGATTCCCTCTAAGCCGAATTCACGTCAATGGAACTGATCTTTTCGTTACTGCAACAACTAAGTGTCTACTTAGTGCTGGCCTATCTGCTGAGTAAAACCCCCTTATTCATGCCGATCACCTCGGTCTCGGGGCGCCTTTCCCAGCGTTTTGCCTGTTACATTTTGTTTTCTCTCTTTTGTATTTTAGGCACGTATTTCGGACTTAACATTGAAGATGCCATTGCCAACACCCGTGCTATCGGCGCCGTGATGGGCGGTCTGCTCGGTGGACCCGTGGTGGGTTTTGCGGTGGGCCTCACGGGTGGCCTCCACCGTTATAGCTTGGGCGGCTTTACCGATGTGGCTTGTGCCATTTCCACCACCGCAGAAGGCTTGATTGGTGGCCTAATGCACAGTTATTTCCTGCGCCGTGGCCAGGTAGACCAAATTTTCAAACCGAGTGTGGTGCTGGGTGTAACTCTGGTGGCGGAAATCGTGCAAATGGGGATCATTTTGCTGGTCGCCGATCCGTTCAGCCAAGCTTTGCAGTTAGTCAGTGCTATCGCGCTGCCGATGGTCATTGCCAACGCGATCGGCGCGGCGCTCTTTATGAGTATTATTCAAGACAGAAAAACCATCTATGAAAAATACTCCGCGGCGTTTTCCAGTCGCGCCCTTAAAATCGCCCAACGTTCGGTCGGGATCTTAAGTCAGGGTTTTGATGAGATCACCACCAAGAAAATCGCCCAAATCGTCTATGAAGAAACGGGGGTCGGGGCGGTTGCCATCACGGACCGCGACAAGATTTTGGCCTTTATCGGCACCGGGGATGATCACCACTTACCGGGAACACAGATCTCATCAGGCTATACCCGCCGCGCGATTGATGGCTGTGAGCTGGTCTACGCCGACGGTTATGACATGCCCTATCAATGCTCGCTGCATGAAAAATGCAAATTGGGCTCCGCCTTGGTGATCCCCTTAGTCAGCGGTAACAACGATGTGCTGGGCACCATCAAACTGTACGAACCCAAACGCAAACTGTTTTCCACCGTGAACCTCACCCTGGGTGAAGGGATTGCTAAACTGCTGTCGAATCAAATTCTAACCGGCCGTTATATTCAACAACAAAACCTGCTGACGCAAGCCGAGCTGCGCCTGTTGCAAGCACAGGTGAACCCGCATTTCTTGTTCAATGCCCTCAATACCATTAATGCGGTGATCCGCCGCGATCCGGACAAAGCCCGTCAACTTATCCAGCACCTGTCGCAGTTTTTTCGCCGCAACCTCAAGCAAAATATTGAGACGGTCACCCTGCAAGAAGAGCTGCAGCATGTGAATGCGTACTTAGAAATCGAACTGGCGCGCTTCTCGGATCGACTCAGTGTTGTGATGAATGTCAGCCCTGAACTGCTCAATCACCCGTTGCCGACATTTACCTTGCAGCCATTGGTAGAAAATGCGATTAAACACGGTACATCTACCCTGCTGGAAGAGGGTAAAATCACCATTAATGGCTATATCCGTCACAACGAAATGATCCTCGAAGTAGAGGATAATGCCGGCAATTACAGTGACGATAACGCCGATGCTGGCCCGTCCCTCAAGCAGGAAAAAGGCCTCGGCATGATGATTGTCGATAAGCGGCTCAAAAACCGCTTTGGCAAACACTACGGCCTGACCATGAGTGCGCAACCTCAGGTCTGGACGCGCGCGACGATTTGTATGCCGCTTGCGCACCCATCCTATTCCATCCCCAACAAGGAGAACACGCTGCATGATTAACGCCCTCGTCATTGATGATGAACGATACGCCCGTGAAGAGTTAATGGATCTGCTGCAAGAAAGCGGGAAAGTGAACGTGATCGGCGAGTGCAGTAATGCCATTGAGGCACTGAAAAAAATCAATACGCTCAAACCGGATGCGATTTTCCTCGATATCCAGATGCCACAGATCACCGGCATTGAGCTGCTGAGTATGCTCGACCCCGACACCATGCCCAAAGTAGTGTTTGTGACCGCGTATGATGATTACGCATTGCAGGCGTTTGAAGACAATGCGTTTGATTACCTGCTCAAGCCGGTTGAGCCGATGCGATTAGAGAAAACCTTGAAACGGCTGGATCGCGAATGCCAGCCCGTCGACTATGCGCCGCTGGTCAGCGATATGCTGGAGTTGATCCCGTGCAGTGGCCATAACCGGATCATCTTACTGAGTCCGACCGACATCGAAACCGCTTATTCGGATCTCTCGGGGGTGCATGTGGTCAGTAAAACCAGCAAGGCGACCACCCAGTTAACCCTGAAAACGCTGGAAGAGAAAACGCCGCTCATTCGCTGTCACCGCCAATATTTGATCCATCCGCACGCCATACGTGAGATCAAACTGCTGGAAAACGGCTTAGCAGAAATCACCACCCTGAATCACCATCAAGTGCCGGTGAGTCGCCGTTACCTTAAAGAATTAAAAGACCGGTTTGGCCTGAACTGATCCCCTTCCCGATGCCTTTTGTGCCAGGCACCGCACAAAAGGCATCGCATACCCCACGATACGCCCTATACCCTGATCGCATTATTGAACATTACCCGCAAACGATACCCCTCGGATAAAGCATCTTCTCTCTGCGGAAAAACCGTTCGACAGACATATCGACCACTCGCACCGCTATAACGCCACTCACCCCCGTAGAGGATGAATAATGCTCTTAAATCATTATCATGGCATCCATTAAAAGAAGGATTGCGCAGGTTGCCACTGTGGTTGGCAAGGAACGCAAATTCAACCCACTCCTATAGGAAATAAGAGAGATAAGCATATGGCTTGGTTTCTAATGTGTGTCGCTGCCTTGGTTGGCGGATACTTCATCTACGGCGCCTTCGTCGAGAAAGTCTTCGGGATCAATGAAAATCGTAAAACCCCTGCCTACACCAAACAAGATGGCGTCGACTATGTGCCGATGTCGAACAAGAAAGTCTACTTGGTGCAGCTACTGAACATTGCCGGTGTGGGACCGATTTTCGGTCCAATCATGGGCGCACTCTACGGTCCAGCCGCGATGCTGTGGATTGTATTGGGTTGTGTGTTTGCCGGCGCGGTACACGACTACTTCTCTGGCATGCTGTCTATCCGTAACGGCGGCGCATCAGTCCCAACCATTACCGGTCGCTACCTCGGCAACGGTGCAAAACATTTTATGAATATTTTTGCTATCGTACTGTTGCTGCTTGTGGGCGTGGTGTTTGTTTCTGCCCCTGCCGGCATGATCACGAACCTTGTGAATGAGCAAACTGACATTGGCTTGTCGATGACGACCATGGTTGTGATCATTTTTGCTTACTACATTCTGGCGACCATTGTGCCTGTCGATAAAATCATTGGCCGTTTCTACCCGTTCTTTGGTGCCCTGCTGATCTTCATGTCAGTTGGCCTGATCACGGCAATGGCATTCTCTAGCGAGCACACGCTATTGGGTGGCTATGAAATGAGCCAAATGTTCACCAACATGAACCCGAACGATTTGCCATTGTGGCCTGCCCTGTTCATCACCATTGCATGTGGTGCGATCTCTGGCTTCCACGCCACTCAGTCACCATTGATGGCGCGTTGTATGGAAAATGAAAAGAACGGCCGTTTCGTGTTTTACGGCGCGATGATCGGTGAAGGTATCATTGCCCTGATTTGGTGTGCGGTTGCCCTGTCGTTCTTCGGCTCAGTGGAAGGCTTGTCTGAAGCGGTCGCTAACGGCGGTCCGGGTAGCGTGGTGTACACTGCGTCAATGGGTTTGTTGGGTGTGTTTGGTGGTGTGATTGCGTTCTTGGGTGTGGTGATTCTGCCTATCACCTCGGGTGACACTGCGTTCCGTTCAAGCCGTCTGATTTTGGCTGAATACTTCAACATGGAACAGAAAACCCTGCGTAACCGCCTATTGATGGCTGTACCTCTGTTCGTGATTGGTGGCATCCTGACTCAAGTGGACTTTGCGATTATCTGGCGTTACTTCGGCTTTGCTAACCAAGCAACCGCAGTGATGATGCTGTGGACGGCATCGGCTTACCTGCTACGTCACAACAAGCTGCATTGGATCACCACGGTTCCGGCTATCTTCATGACCACGGTATGTATTACCTTCATCCTCAACAACAGCCAGTTGGGCTTCGGTCTACCTATGACGCTATCAACAGCGGTTGGCCTGATCAGTGCCTTCGGTGTCACAGCTCTGGTTATCAAGCGTTCTAAAGGCAAAGGTGAAACAGACTTGGCTGACGAAGAAAGCGGTGAGCTAGATACTGCGAAGTAATCAGCATCGTTATCCGCGAGACGAACGAAACAAAAACCAGCCTGCGGGCTGGTTTTTTTGTGTCTTGGGGAAAACAGGGGCGAGTATAAGCGGGACGAGACATGTGGTCCTGTGATCCTGTGATCCTGTGATCCTGTGATCCTGTGATCCTGTGATCCTACAAGCAGGATTTCAGATCCCTTTATGGATGCAAGCACTTCCGCTCCTGCTTTTTCCATAGAACCTTAGGGCCATAGGTCCGCTTTTGTTCTTCCGCTTTGACTCGATTCTCGTCCCGCTTTTACTCGCCCCAGCTCTTCCCAAATTCCACGCAAAAAAAAGCCCACCTTACGGTGGGCTTTTTTATTAAACGTCTTACGCGAAGTAAATTACTTCTTAGTAAGCTTCTCTTTGATTCGAGCTGCTTTACCAGAACGATCACGTAGGTAGTACAACTTGGCACGACGTACTGCACCACGACGCTTAACAGTAATGCTGTCAACTACTGGAGAGTGAGTTTGGAACGCACGCTCAACGCCTTCACCGTTAGAGATCTTACGAACAGTGAATGCAGAATGTAGACCACGGTTACGCTTAGCGATAACTACGCCTTCAAATGCCTGAAGACGTGAACGATCACCTTCTTTAACTTTAACCTGAACGACAACAGTGTCACCTGGTGCGAAAGTAGGTAGGTCTTGTTTTAGTTGCTCGTCTTCGAGCTGCTTAATGATGTTACTCATTGGTATATACCCTAGAATAAACTGATACTAAATTAATTAATTGCTTGCTTTATATTCACGGATAAATTCCGTGAGCAAGAATTCCTGATCGTCAGTCAGAGCTAGGTTTTCCAGGAGCTCTGGTCTTCTCAGCCAGGTACGGCCTAACGATTGTTTCAATCGCCAGCGGCTTATGTCCTTGTGGTTGCCAGACAACAAGACCTTAGGCACTTCTTGTCCGTCCAACACTTCAGGACGTGTGTAATGAGGGCAATCTAACCAACCATTTGCAAAAGAATCTTCTTCTGCTGACGCAAAGTCTCCCAGTACACCCGGAACAAACCGGACGACTGCATCCACTAGCGTCATGGCAGGCAGCTCACCACCCGTTAGCACAAAATCTCCGATAGACCATTCTTCGTCTACCTCTTGTTGGATTATGCGCTCATCTACCCCTTCGTAGCGGCCACAGATGAGGATCAGATTCTCATTCTGCGCAAGCTCCTCAACACCGGCTTGATCAAGCTTACGGCCCTGAGGTGATAGATAAATGACTTTAGCCTGACCTTCTACAGACTGTTTGGCAGCATGAATAGCGTCGCGCAAAGGCTGCACCATCATTAGCATGCCAGGTCCGCCACCATAAGGTCGATCATCAACCGTACGGTGTTTGTCGTGGGTAAAATCACGAGGATTCCACGTTTCCACCGACAAAAGGCCTTTTTTTACCGCCTGGCCTGTCACCCCAAAATTGGTAATGGCGTTAAACATATCAGGAAACAGGCTAATTATGCCTACCTTCATTTTTTCACCTTACCGGGGATTAAAATCCAGGATCCCAGTCAACTTCGATCCGCTGAGCAGTGCGATCAATCGACTTGATGACCTGCTCATCGAGGAACGGGATTAAACGTTCCTTCTGGCCAAAAGCATCTTTCAGATTGGCTTTAACTACCAACACATCGTTTGAACCTGTTTCCAGGATGTCAGTAACTTTACCTAGGTCGTAACCTTCAGTCGTCACTACTGTCATACCAAACAACTCACGCCAGTAGAATTCATCTTCTGGCAATGAAGGCAGCTGGTCAGCCAGTACAAAAACTTCTGCGTTAGTTAAGACTTGAACATCCTCGCGGATGTCAAAACCCTCAATCTTCGCTACCAGTCCCTGACCATGGCGTTTCCACGACTCAACCTGAAGCTCTCTCCACTCACCCTTAATTTTCACAAACCAAGGATGAAAAGAGAAAATGCTTTCAGACTCTTCGGTGTGAGAAAAAACTTTGAGCCAGCCCTTGATGCCATAAGTGGCACCGAGTTTCCCGACAACAATGCGGTCTTGTGTACTCATTGCTTCTCTCTTCTACCTGTTATTGCTAATTAAGCCGCTTTAGCAGCGTCTTTGATTAGCTTAGCTGCGCGGTCAGACACAGTTGCACCTTGACCTACCCAGTGATTAACACGGTCTAGATCTAGGCGTAGACGCTCTTCCTGACCCTTAGCTAGCGGGTTGAAGAAACCAATTTTCTCGATGTTACGACCGTCGCGTGCACAACGAGAGTCAGCAACAACGATTTGATAAAATGGACGCTTTTTAGCGCCGTGACGTGCCAAACGAATGGTTACCATATCGTCCTCTACTTGCATTACTGTAAATAAAATTGACCCCGCCATGAATCATAACGGGGTCCGTGCCAAATTAAGCTCGGGAATTTTACTCTTTAAACTGACGAATGCAACCGATTTAGCTACTTTTTCACCAGTAAAAATCATTCCAGTCCCCAAACCCAATAGATTCAAGGGCTCATGCCGCTTAGCGACCGAACATGCCGCCGCCCGGCATCATGCCTTTCATATTGCGCATCATGTTTTTCATGCCGCCCTTCTGCATTTTCTTCATCATCTTCTGCATCTGGGTGAACTGCTTAAGCAGACGGTTAACGTCTTGCACTTGGGTACCTGAACCCATCGCAATACGCTTTTTACGCGACCCTTTAATGATCTCAGGACGCTCACGCTCGCCTGGGGTCATGGAATTGATGATCGCTTCCATCTGCATAAACATTTTGTCGTCGACTTTATCTTTCACGTCGTCCGGCAATTGCGACATACCCGGTAGCTTATCCAGCATCCCCATCATGCCGCCCATGCTTTTCATTTGCTGCAGCTGGCCGCGGAAGTCTTCAAGATCAAAGCCTTTTTTCTCTTTGAATTTCTTCGCGAGTTGCTCGGCTTTCTCTTTATCAACGTTACGTTCAAGATCTTCGATCAGGGACAGTACGTCACCCATACCCAAAATACGTGAGGCTACACGATCAGGGTGGAACGGTTCCAATGCGTCGGTTTTCTCGCCCACACCCAAGAACTTGATTGGCTTGCCGGTAATGTGACGTACAGACAGCGCCGCACCACCACGGGCATCACCATCGACCTTGGTCAAGATCACACCGGTCAACGGCAGTGCATCACCAAAGGCTTTGGCGGTGTTCGCCGCATCCTGACCTGTCATGGCGTCAACCACGAACAGGGTTTCAACCGGGTTCAATACCTGATGAACGTCTTTGATCTCGTCCATCATCTCGCCGTCAACGTGCAAGCGACCTGCGGTATCGACAATCAGAACATCATAAAACTTCAGTTTCGCTTCAGCGTGTGCAGCTGTCACGATGTCGACCGGCTTTTGATCCGCCGATGATGGGAAGAAATCAATGCCAATGTCGCCCGCAAGGGTTTCTAGCTGTTTGATCGCCGCCGGGCGATAAACGTCCGCCGACACCACCATGACTTTCTTACTCTGGCGCTCTTTCAGCCATTTACCCAGTTTACCGACACTGGTGGTTTTACCCGCACCTTGCAGACCCGCCATCAGGATCACAGCCGGTGGCTGGCTCGCCAAATTCAAATCTTCATTCGAGTCACCCATCACAGCTTCAAGCTCGGCTTGAACAATCTTGATGAACTCTTGACCCGGTGTCAGGCTTTTAGAGACTTCGGTCCCTACTGCGCGTTCTTTCACGCGCTTGACGAAATCACGAACAACAGGAAGCGCAACATCTGCTTCGAGTAACGCCATGCGTACTTCACGCAGCGTATCCTTGATGTTGTCGTCGGTCAGTCGGCCACGGCCACTGACATTCTTAAGCGTTCGCGATAAACGCTCCGTTAAATTTTCGAACATGTGCTACTCGCTCGTTACGCAACTAAAATCGGTAAGATCTGGCTAGTATAACGCAATCTTCCCTTCGCTTTCATGCCTTCACAGCCACTTTCGCTGTGATATCGCCTTATAAAACGACCTTCCTATCACGGGGAAACGGCTTTGCCGTGGCAGCCTGACGGCTGGCAAGGTATACTTGCGAACTCTTACCATCTTAAATAGTTAAGTTTACTATGGATATGTTGATAGCCTTACTGGCTACTTGCCTTTACGTTTCTGCCCTCGGGCTTGTGGTGCCGGGTTTAACCAATAGCAATGGAATCAAAACGCGGCCGGTCTTTTTGTGTGCCTTGGCGGCCATCGCCTTACATATCCTACTGCTCAAAAATCTGATCCTAGGGGGCATCGGTCAAAACCTCAGCATGCTGAATGTCGCGTCCCTGATCAGCGTCTTGATTGCCATCATCACCACTGGCGCCATGCTCAGAATGCGGGTCTGGTTTTTATTGCCGGTGGTTTACAGCTTTGCCGCGATCAACTTGCTCGCCGCGACCTTCTTGCCGGGCGCCTTCATTACCCATTTAGAAACCCACCCTGCGGTGTTACTGCATATTTCACTGGCGCTGTTTTCCTATTCCACCTTAATGGTCGCCACCTTGTATGCCATTCAACTGGCCTGGCTCGATCACAAGCTAAAAAATAAGAAGAGTCTGGCGATTAACCCGAACATCCCTCCTTTAATGATGGTGGAGCGTCAGCTTTTCAAGATCATCTTAGTCGGAAACAGCTTACTCACCGTCACGTTGATCTCTGGCTATGTCTTTATTGAGGACTGGTTGATCCAAGGTAAAACCCATAAAGCCGTGCTGTCGTTGATGGCGTGGTGCGTATACAGCGTGTTGCTGTGGGGACATTATCAAAAAGGCTGGCGCGGTCGCCGCGTGGTCTGGTTCAGCTTAGTGGGGGCCTTTTTATTGACCCTCGCGTACTTTGGCAGCCGATTTGTTAAGGAAATCATTATCGGTGCTTAGGCCAAAGGCTGAAACATTTGCCTCGGCGGGGAAATTACCCGCCGTGCATTGACACCCAGACTATCTGGGTACACAGTACATGTAACAGAAACGTTAAGGATAGAGTTTTTTGGACGATATATCCACGGGAGCCTTATTCTCCCTTCTGGTATTACTTCTCGTCATTTCCGGGTACTTCTCCGGTTCTGAAACGGGCATGATGGCCCTCAACCGCTACAAATTGCGGCACCTTGCCAACCAAGGACACCGGGGCGCGAAACGGGTAGAAAAACTCCTTTCCCGGCCAGACCGTTTGATCGGCCTGATCCTTATCGGTAATAACCTTGTCAATATTCTTGCCTCTGCTATCGCCACCATCCTTGGGATGCGCCTGTACGGCGACATGGGGGTTGCCATCGCCACCGGTGTGCTCACCTTAGTGGTGCTGGTCTTTGCCGAAGTCACCCCGAAAACGTTAGCGGCGCTGTACCCGGAGCGGGTGTCCTACACCAGCAGTGTGGTACTGCAAATTCTCATGAAGCTGCTCTATCCCCTCGTGGTGTTCGTTAACGCCATCACCAACGGTTTCCTGCGCTTGGTTGGGTTACGCGTGAACCATCACGGTGACGCTGACCTCAGCTCTGATGAACTGCGTACCGTGGTCAATGAAGCCGGCGGATTGATCCCGCGTCGTCACCAAGACATGCTGCTGTCAATTTTGGATTTGGAAAACGTCACGGTGGAAGATTTGATGGTGCCGCGCAATGAAATCGCCGCCATTAATGTGAACGACGACTGGAAATCCATTGTCCGTCAGCTCAGCCACTCTGCCCATGGGCGTATTGTGCTGTATCGTGACAGCATTGATGAAGTGGTCGGCATGCTGCGAGTACGTGAAGCCTACCGCATGATGATGGACAAGAATGATTTCAGTAAAGAGAACCTGCTGCGTGCGGCCGATAAAGTCTACTTTATCCCGGAAAGCACCCCGCTCAATATCCAGCTGCTGAAATTCCAGCGCAACAAACAGCGTATCGGTTTGATTGTGGATGAATACGGCGACATTCAAGGGCTGATCACGCTCGAAGATATTCTGGAAGAGATTGTGGGCGAATTTACCACCTCCATCAGCCCGACCTTGGCCGAAGAGATCTCGCCACAAGCGGATGGCAGCCTAATTATCGAAGGCAGTGCCAACATCCGGGATTTGAACAAGAGCCTGAACTGGGCGCTGCCGACCAACGGCCCTCGTACTCTGAATGGCCTGATCTTGGAACACCTCGAAGACATCCCTGATAGTCTCTTGAGTATTGAGGTCGCGGGTCATCAAATGGAAATTATCGAGGTGGCCGATAACATGATCAAATCCGTACGTATTTTGCCAAACCAACTGAAGAAAACCGGTTAACGACACGTTCAATCGCATGCATCAAAAAGCCGGCATTCACGCCGGCTTTGTTTTGTCTGTCACTCAGGACTCACCCCCTGTCTTTCACACGAGCTATTTCACATTCAGGGTTTGCAGCAACTCAGCCGGTAACGCCAAGTCGTCGTTTTGATTGACGCTGATCCCTTGGTCAAGAATGGCCTGCGCGATGGCTTGGGCTTCTTGCAACGAGTGCATGCTATACGTGCCACATTGGTATTCGTTCAGTTCAGGGATCTGATCTTGAGAGGCAACCTTAAGCACATCTTCCATCGCGGCCAACCAGCCATCCGCCACTTGCTGTTCCGTCGGCGTCCCAATCAAACTCATGTAGAAACCGGTACGACAGCCCATTGGGGAAATATCGATGATTTCAACCTGATCCGAGTTGACATGATCACGCATAAAGCCGGCGTACAGGTGCTCAAGGGTATGGATCCCGCGCTCACTCAGAATGTCCGCATTGGGGCGGCAAAAGCGCAGATCAAACACGGTGATGGTATCACCCTTGGGGGTTTGCATGGTCTTGGCCACGCGCACAGCGGGGGCGTGCATACGGGTATGGTCGACGGTAAAACTGTCTAATAGAGGCATTGCTTCCTTACTCCTTGGCCTGCTCATGCACCGGTCGCGCATCCCACGTGACCGACACTGTCATGAGTGTTGTTGTTCCTCAACTTTATACCAAGGTGCACAAACACGGCAAGTCTCGCCCAGTTTGCGCACCGTTGTCTCTGGTGTGACGGCCTTAAAATGGCCACCAGCTACGGTTGTCTTCTAATTCCTTCCGGCATTGCTTGAGCTGCCAACCGTAATCTTTGGCTTGCTGTTCGACGCGGCGGGAAATTTTCAGTAACTGGGGTTTCCCTTTGTATGTGCCGCGCTGATAGCCACCACGCCCATCGTGATACGCCAAATACTGGTTGTACGCATCCCATTTTGAGATCCCCAACTGACGTTGAGTTTCTGCGGTGTACCAACCCACGAACATCATGGCGTCGGCGAAATCGGTACGCGATCCGCCATTACCGGTCGCTTTCTGGTAATCGGCCCAAGCCGGATCTTGCGCTTGCGCATACCCATAGGCACTGCTCACGCGGCCCCACGGAATAAAGCCCAGCACATATTTTTTCGGTGGACGAGCATCATGACGAAAGCTGCTTTCTTGTTTGATAAACGCCATCGCCACCTGCATCGGGGTCCCCCATTCGTCCTGCATATCCAGCGAGGCTTCATACCAGTCAGGGTATTCGCGGTAAATCTCACACAGGTTCGATTGTTGTTTCGGCGGCGCGGCCGCACACCCAGAAAGGGCAATGGCTGCGAGGAAGAGAAAGAGCAAGCGGGAAAAAAATTGCGGATTATTTGCAACCATGGAACCAATCACCATCCTTGCGGTCATAAAGAAGGACAGGCTACGTAACAGCAGCCTCTCATCCCTGCGAAATTTCTTCTGGGCAGCACGGTCGCTGCCCATTTTTTTGTCTGTCACCCAGCGGCTTACACCGTGTGATCAGCCTGCATATCCGCCTTGATATCGGCAAAGTAATCATCAAGAAACGCATCAAACGACACGGTATCAGCCTGTTCGATTTCCTGCTGTTTCACCAATGAATCTTGTGCTTCTTGTTCAAACTGCGCCACCGAGTAAAAACGGAACGGTGACGTCGCGAGCGTGTCGGCATGGGCTTTTGCCAAGCCTTTACCCACCGCACCAATGCCTTGCTGTTCAAGAATGTCAGCCAGCAATTGCGCCGATAACGTCAGTGACGGATCATCGATCCAAGTGTTCAAACGCGCAATCGTCTGCTGGTAAGCGTCATTGCCTGCCGCTGCATCCATCGCTTGTGCCACTTCTAGCAACTCAGTAAAGACACTTGAACCCCACTGCTGCAGTGTCAAACGCTCACCATTACAGCCGATGGTCAGCTCCAGCTCAGGGTTACGCCCATCGAGCACGACACGGCTCCAGTTATGACGCCAACAAGCCAGTTCTGCGTCGTCCATATCTGCCGACGGTGACAACACAGCCCACGTTAGGAACACATCCAAGAAACGCACCTGATCCGCCGTGATCCCTATCGGGCTAAACGGGTTCACATCCAGTGAGCGCACTTCAATGTATTCCACCCCGCCACGGCTCAGTGCCTCAGACGGCTTTTCACCGCGATCCGTCACGCGCTTCGGACGAATAGGGGCATAAAGTTCATTCTCTATTTGTAGCACATTGGCATTCAGCTGACGGTACTCACCGTCTTCTTTCACACCAATTTCAGCGAATGCGTCTGATGGTGTACGGATCGCACGGCGTACCCCGTCAAGGTATTGATCCAAGCTGTTAAAGCCGATCTTCAGGCCGCTTTGCTCGTGGTTGGTGTAACCCAAATCGCTCAAGCGCAAGGCGGTCGCATTCGACAAGAAATACGTGCCCTTACCCACTTTCTTGAAGGGCAGATCGGTATCGCTGTCTTCAATGAACGAACCACACAAGGCTGGCGATGCACCAAACAGGTACGGGATCAACCAACCGAAACGGTAGTAGTTACGGATCAACGCAAAGTACGCATCTGAGACAGAGGCTTGACGCGTTTCACCGTCTTGCTCGCCGAACAACTGATCCCAAAACGCATCAGGGAACGAGAAATTAAAGTGCACACCAGAAATCACCTGCATCACACTGCCATAGCGGTGCTTCAGGCCTTCACGGTACAGGGTTTTCATGCGACCTGTATTTGAGGTGCCGTACTGCGCCAGCACGATATCGTCTTCGCAGCCGACAAAACACGGCATCGACATCGGCCAAAGCTGTTCGCCGTGTAACTTAGAATAGGTGAATTGATGAATATCATTGAGCTGTGACAGCAAGTCATCCACAGTGTGAGAGACGGGCGTAATAAACTCTAGCAGCGACTCGGCAAAATCCGTCGTGATCCATTTATTCGTCAGTGCCGAACCTAAGCCGACAGGATGGGGTGCTGTCGATAACTGCCCATTTTGCGTCATACGCAGTGCTTCACGCTCAAGACCACGACCAAGCTGGGTCAGTGCGTCAGGATTTGCAGCGATCTGCTGCAATCTTTGTGAAAAGTTCATCACGGTGATACTCAATCATTAACATCTCAGTGACGTAGAGTAATCATTATTGTTAATGAATGCCACGATTATTACGTCGAAACACTTTTACCCAGCAGAAACAATCACAGGCAAAAAAAGCCGAAAAAAGAAAGCCGGCACAAGGCCGGCTTAATCACTGTGTTGAATATACTTTTTAGGCGTTTTTTACCTTATTGGATCGGCTGTAAATCACGTACAGGCAGTCCCATCGCCGTGAACTGGGGAGTCAGACTTTTTGCATCCCCAACCACAATGATCTGGTAATCCGCCGGATTAAACCATTTTGCCGCCAAGGCATCGATCCGCGCTTTGCTGATCGACGCGGCAATGTCATTCCGGGTTTCAACAAAGTTCTCTGGCAAAGAGTACATTAAGATCTGCCCCAATAATTTGGCTTTTTTACTTGGCGTTTCGTAGTTAAGGGCATCTTTCTGCCCAACCGCTAAGCGCATAAAGGCCAACTCTTTTTCCGTCACGCCTTCCGTCGCCATCTTATTCAGCTCTGCCAAGAATTCCTCGACTGACGCGACACTGGCATCCGCACGCACTTGGGCATAGTACGCTGACACACCTACTTCTTTACCGCCACTCTGATAACCGCCCGCACCGTAGGTGTAGCCTTTATCTTCACGCAAGTTCAGGTTAATGCGGCTATTAAAGTTACCGCCCAAGTTAAAGTTTGCCAACTGGGTTTCATACAACTCCCCCGTCGCATCATACGGCAGGCCCTGACGGACTAAACGGATCACCGTTTGCGGCGCCCCCGGTTTATCGACCATCCATACAGTCTGCTTAGGCAGTGTTGGCAAGGTCGGCGTTTGGTAGGTCGGCGCTGGCATACCCTGCCAGGTTGCCAACGCAGATAAACGCGGTGCCAGTGCAGCTTTGTCGATATCACCAATCACCACCATGTCAGCCCCATTCGGGGTGTAGTAACGGTGATAGAAGGCTTTCACATCCTCAAGGGTGATCGACGCGAGCGAGGCTTTGGTCCCTTCCGGCGGCAAACTGAATGAGGTGCCACTGAACAACACTTCGCGGGTTGCTTGACCGGCCAACCATCCAGGGTTTTGATGTTCGTAAATGATCCCTTCCAGAGCCTGCTTTTTCAGGCGATCAAAGTCAGCCTGATGGAAGCCCGGTTGGAACAGTTGCTCTTCCAAAATCGCCAAGGTCTCTGGCAGGTTTTTGGTCAACGCAGTCAGTGAAATCACGGTCCCGTACTGCCCCGCGGTGAAGCTGACCGTACTGCCTAACGTATCAAGGCGCGAGGATAACGCCTCTGCACTCGTGGTTTTCGTCGCTTCGCCCATCATGCTCGCGGTCAATTGTGCCAAGCCCGCTTTACCCGTCGGCTCGAAACGGCGGCCTGCTGGTACCACTAGCTGCAATTCAATGGTGGGGGTTTCTTGATACAGAGAGCCCAACACTTTGATGCCATTGGCCAATTCAAACTGGTACAACGCGGGCATTACGGCTTCAACCGGTGAAGACGGCTGAGGCATCACTGAACGGTCAAAATCATCAATGGGTTCACGCAACTGCTCCGCAATTTCCGCTTCTGACAATTTAGTATATTCAGGAATAATGCGCTCCGCTGGGGTAAAGTTTGGCGTCGCCGCCTGCATCGCTATTTTTCCCTTCGGTATCACACTCAAGCTCACACTCGGGTGATTGTTTAGGTACTGCGCATAGGCCTGTTCAATACTTTGTGGCGTCACCGCACGGATGTTACCCAGCTCGGTGCTGAGATACCCGGGGTTATTAAAGAAGGTTTCATACGCCGCCAGTTGTGACACTTTGCCACTGACACTTTGCAAGCCAAAAATCGCACTGGCTTCCACCATGCCTTTTAGCTCATTGACCGATTGCGTGCTCACCCCTTGCTGTTCGAGATCGCCCAGCACACCGGTTACTTTACTGCGCAGGGAACGCAAATCCCCTTTATCGCCGCTTTCACCGATCGCATAAACGTATAGGGTACACGCCAGTTCCGCACAATCATGGAAGGCGCCCGCATCGACAACGTCACCGGTTTTCACCAAGTTTTGGTACATCAGGCTGTTCTTGCCGCCCCCGATCACACGGGCCAACATGTCGAGCGACGCTTCGTCTTTCGCCCCGTTGTACGAGGTTGGCCATGCCATCAATAGCATCGGCTGTTGAACGTTATCTTCCAGTGTCAGATACAAATCATGATCCAAGGTCACCGGTTGTTTCTCGGCTTTTTCCACTTCCGGCCCACGCGGGATCGAACCGAAATATTGGTTTACCCAAGCCAATGTCTCGGCGGGATTAATGTCACCACCGATGGTCAGTGTGGCATTGTTCGGGCCATACCAGCGTAAGAAGAAGGCTTTCAGATCGTTCACGTCGACGCGATCCAAATCCGCCACATACCCGATCGGCTGCCAAGAATACGGGTGGGTACGCGGGAACAGGGCTTCGCCCATACGCTCATACATCAACCCATAAGGGCGGTTTTCATAGCGTTGTGCACGCTCATTTTTCACCGTATAACGCTGTATTTCAAATTTCTTCTGTGACACGGCGCCCAACAAAAAGCCCATGCGATCCGCTTCCAGCCACAGCATTTTTTCCAACTGATTGGCGGGCACGGTTTCAAAATAGTTGGTGCGGTCGCGGTTAGTGGTGCCGTTAAGCGTACCGCCCGCTTCGGTGATCAAGCGGAAGTGCTCTTGATCGCCCACATGCTCAGAGCCCTGGAACATCATGTGTTCAAAGAAATGGGCAAAGCCGGATTTCCCTAACTGCTCACGGGCCGAGCCGACATGGTAGGTCACATCCACATGCACCAAAGGATCAGAGTGATCTTCGTGCAGCACCACGGTTAAGCCGTTGGCGAGGGTGTACTTTGAATACGGGATCACCGGTGTGTCCAATGATGCCCCTGCTGTCACCTGCTCGACCAAGGTTACCCCTTCCGGTAACGAGGACGAGAGGCCTTGTTGCGACTGAAACTGGCTACAACCTGCCAACGAAATCAGCGCCATCCCCACTATCCACTTTTGCACAAATGCCTTCCTTATAATAAACCCTGAACCAGCATCGCCAGTACCGCATAACGGGCAGCTTTACCGAGCAAAATCAGCACCATGCTCAGCCAGTGATGCATACGCAGCCAACCTGCCGCTAGACACAACGGGTCACCAATGATCGGTAACCAACTGAAAAGCAGCGACCAGTAGCCGTATTTTTTTAGCCATAATAATGCTTTATGACCGTGTTTTTCGTGAGAAGTTTTATTGGGTAACCAGCGGCCTATCCAATAGTTGGTCATACCCCCCAAGGTATTCCCTAATGTGGCAATGGCAATCACCAGCCAAACGGGGTGATCCCCGACAGACAGTGCTGCCACCAAGCTGGCTTCAGAGCCCCCGGGCAATAACGTCGCACTCAATACGCCAGTGCTAAACAGCACCCACAGTGCGGCATCCCCTTGAAATAACTCTAGCATTGATATGGTTTTCTCTACGCGGCTTTCCCGCATTCCGATCGGTAAATCGTGGGGTAACACACGCCACCCCACTATTGAAAGGGCACTACAATAACGTATTTGACTGAAAAAAAAACGGGCAGCACAATGGCTACCCGTTTCAATATGTATCAAGCTGTGACGCGAGGGGAGGAATTGACGTCTCGATTACCCGACCAGCGCCAACAAGATCCCCGCCGCAACGGCTGAACCCAATACCCCGGCCACGTTCGGGCCCATGGCATGCATCAGCAGGAAGTTTTGTGGGTTGGCATCCAAGCCCACTTTGTTCACGACACGTGCCGCCATCGGTACGGCTGATACACCCGCCGCGCCGATCAGTGGGTTAATGTCTTCTTTGCTGTAACGGTTGAGCAATTTCGCCATCAACACGCCACCACCGGTACCGACACTGAACGCGACCGCACCCAGCACCAAAATCCCGAGCGTTTCCATCTGCAGGAACTGATCGGCGGCCAGCTTCGATCCGACACCCAGACCCAACATGATGGTCACGACGTTGATCAACTCGTTCTGTACCGTGTTAGACAGACGATCCACCACGCCAGACTCACGCATCAAGTTACCCAAACAGAACATCCCAACCAACGGCGTGGCCGTTGGCAAGAACAGAATCGTCATCAGTAACACCGCCAATGGGAACAAGATTTTCTCGGTCTTGCTCACCTCACGCAGTTGCTTCATCTGGATCTTACGCTCTTCCGGTGTGGTGAGCGCTTTCATGATCGGCGGCTGAATGATCGGTACCAATGCCATGTAGCTGTACGCCGCTACGGCAATGGCCCCAAGCAGATCAGGTGACAGCTTGCTGGCGAGGAAAATCGCCGTTGGGCCATCCGCCCCCCCGATAATGGCAATCGAGGACGCATCTGCTAAGGTGAATTCCATCCCAGGGATCACGTTGAGGAAAATCGCGCCGAACAAGGTAAAGAAGATACCAAATTGCGCGGCCGCCCCCAGCAACAGGGTCTTCGGGTTCGCGATCAGCGCCCCGAAGTCCGTCATTGCACCGACCCCCATGAAGATCAGCAAAGGGAAAATCCCCGTCTCGATCCCAACATAGTAGATGTAGTACAGCAGCCCACCCGGATCGGTGAAGCCCGCATTGGGAATGTTCGCCAGAATGGCACCGAACCCCATCGGCAATAGCAACAGCGGCTCAAAGCCTTTTTTGATTGCCAGGAACAATAAGCCTGCGCCCACCAACATCATGATGATTTGGCCTAGCTCAAAGTGTGCAATCCCGGTTGCATTCCAGAGTGTTAATAAACCTTCCATGGTTCCCTCTTACGCCAAGCTCAAAATCGGTGAGCCTACAGTGACAGCGTCCCCTTCTTTCACCAGCAAATCTTGTACGATACCGCTACGCGCCGCACGGATCTCGGTTTCCATCTTCATCGCTTCAAGGATAACCAATACATCTCCTTCAGAGACTTGATGACCCGGCTGAACATGGATTTTAAAGATGTTACCGGCTAACGGTGCTGGCACGGCTTCAGCATGACTGGCTGCGGGGGCAGGTGCGGCTGCCACAGGGGCAGAGGCGGCGGCAACGGAAGTCAGTTCGCCTTCCGGCCCCACTTCAACGCTATATACCTGACCGTTCACTTTCACGCTGTAGGCTTCAATGCCGCCGACGTTCGCTGCTGGTGCTGCTGCCGCAACAGGCGCTTTCACTTCTGGTTCCGTGCCCGGTGCCGGTTCAAAGGCAGCTGCATTATCACGATGTTTCAGGAAGTTAAGACCCACTTGTGGGAATAACGCATAGGTCAATACATCATCCACTTGCGCGTCCGCCAAACGGATGTTATCCGCTTTGGCCTTCGCCAGCAGATCATCCGTCAGGGTATGCAATTCCGCTTTCAATAAATCAGCCGGACGGCATGTCACCGGAGATGCGCCGTCTAACACGCGCGCTTGCAGTTCAGCGTTCACCGGCGCCGGTGCTGCACCGTATTCGCCTTTTAAGATACCAGCGGTTTCTTTACTGATGCTCTTGTAACGCTCGCCAGTCAGCACATTAATCACGGCTTGTGTGCCAACGATCTGTGAGGTGGGTGTCACCAATGGAATGAAGCCCAGATCTTCACGTACGCGTGGAATTTCTTCCAGCACTTCATCAAACCGATCCGCTGCACCTTGCTCTTTCAGCTGGCTTTCCATATTGGTCAGCATGCCGCCCGGTACTTGCGCGGTTAAAATACGCGCATCGACCCCTTTCAGGCTACCTTCAAACTTGGCGTACTTCTTACGCACTTGGCGGAAGTATGTCGCAATCGGTTCCAGTTTCTGCAGATCCAACTGGGTATCACGTCCGGTGCCTTGCAGCATTGCAATCACGGTTTCTGTCGGGGTATGGCCATAGGTCTGGCTCATAGAAGAAATGGAGGTATCGAGAATATCAATGCCCGCTTCAACCGCTTTCACGGCAGTGGCGGCTGATAGACCAGTTGTGGCATGACAATGCAGAGCCAACGGCACGTCACACGAGGCTTTAATCCGCGTGATCAGCGCTTCCGCTTCATACGGCTTGAGCAAACCGGCCATGTCTTTGATACACAACGAATGGCAGCCCAAGTCTTCAAGGCGCTTGGCCAAATCCACCCAAGTGTCCGCATTGTGAACAGGACTGGTCGTGTAAGACAAGGTGCCCTGAGCATGTGCGCCCACGTTGACCGTGGCTTTCACGGCTTTTTCAAAGTTACGGACATCATTCATCGCATCAAAGATACGGAACACATCCATCCCGTTATGGTGAGCACGCTCAACAAATTTTTCGACCACGTCATCCGCGTAGTGGCGGTAGCCGAGGAGATTCTGCCCGCGCAGTAACATTTGCATCGGGGTTTTTGGCATAGCTTGCTTCAGCAAACGTAGGCGTTCCCACGGGTCTTCACCCAGGTAACGGATACAGGCATCAAATGTTGCGCCCCCCCAGGTCTCAAGAGACCAATAACCAATATCGTCTAGCTGCTCAGCAATGGGCAGCATATCTTCAATACGTAGGCGAGTCGCAAAAAGGGACTGATGGGCATCACGTAACACAACGTCAGTGATCGCTAAAGGCTTGGACATGCTCACAAACTCCTTGTAAAAATAACATCCTAAAAATCACAAAAAAATCAATTAAGGGAACGATTCCCCATCGACTCAGGCCTTTTGCCTGCGGTATTGATGTACAGCCGCGGAGATCGCCGCAACGATTTCAGGCTGAACGCCATTGTGATTCACGGCGGTTGAGGATGGCTTGTTGGCCACTGAGGCAGACGGTGCATCTTTCGGTGCAAACTTTGCCAACAGCGTAACGAGATAGATCAAGATACTGAGAAACAAAAAGACCACGACCATACCGGTGACCATGATGGTAGCTGCTTCCCACAACAAAGGGCCTAAATCTGCCATAATGCTTCCTTTCATTTATTATTGTGACTGGCGCGTTAACAATTATCATAACACGTAAAATTATGTCAATATGATTAACAACAACGCAAATTATGCCGACAATTTAACCTATTTTTGCGTATTTGGTAGTACTTTTACGAAATAAGCGGAAAAATCCGGACAGAGCACACGATTCATTGCTTGTTACACGCCCGCCCCATCCCTTCATATCGGCACCAAGCCAGACAGACAGCGGGTTTCCAGCCATTAGGTGACGCTAACGTAAACGTCATATGATGAGTTGATGTCACTAAAATAAAGTAGAAAGCTGGGATGTTATGAGGTGAGTATCACAGTCGGTTAATTCTGCAGCGGTCAATCCGCCATAATTCGATCTTGTCGACAAAATAACCCATCGGTCACGTTGCCACGAACAGGCTGCTGTGAGGCTGTGGGGGGATAAATTGCAGGTATAAAAAAAGCCCAGCCGAAGCTGAGCTTTTCAAAAAATGGTGCGCGCGGGAGGATTCGAACCTCCGACCGCCTGGTTCGTAGCCAGGTACTCTATCCAGCTGAGCTACGCGCGCACTAAATCGGTGTAACAGCAACAAGCATTGAGGCTTATCACTTTAAATAATGGTGCGCGCGGGAGGATTCGAACCTCCGACCGCCTGGTTCGTAGCCAGGTACTCTATCCAGCTGAGCTACGCGCGCACTAAATCGGTGTAACAGTAACAAGCATTGAGGCTTATCACTTTAAATAATGG